>JAISKG010000113.1 GCA_031261015.1 Dysgonamonadaceae bacterium
AAACGACCAGCGAGGACGCCAAGTCGAAACGCACCACAGTAGCGTAGTATTGACCACCGGTTGCGTGACGGATTGAATGACTAAACCCCAATAGCCATAGCCCAAAAGCACGAGAACAACGCCGGTAATCGACGAAACGGCCAGAGCAGTAACATTGATAATTGATCGTTCTTTGATTCGTAAAGTTTTCTGCATCATCGCATTCGGAGCAATTCCCAAACTGCCGGCGACGATCCACAGAAACATCACGCGCGAAAGCGGAATATAGATCGGATCGTGAAAAAACCATGCAATCAGCGGAGCGCAAAAAAACAAAATCAGGTAAATGCTTGCGCCTACGCCGAAACTGAACCAGAAAACGGCGTTGTAATCTGCAATTTTAATTTCTTTTCGATTAATTAATCCCGCTGTAAATCCTCCTTCCTGCAGCGTATTGGCAACTGCCAGAAAAATCGACAAAACGCCGATCGTTCCATAATCGGCTTGTGTCAAAATACGCGCCAGCAAAATGCCGAATCCGGCCGAAATCAATTGCTGAATGCCGCTTGTGAGGCTCCCCCAATAGAGGCCTTTCGCTGTTTTTTCTTTAAGCGTAGGTGATTGCATGTCCGGAATTAAATGGGAATGAATTTTCGCCAGAAGGTATGGTATTCGTGTTTTTCCCACGCGTGGCAACCGAAAGGCAAAACTCCTTGTGTATGTTGGAATAACATGGAAGGCTTTTCTTCAAACGAGAAAAACATCGCTTCTTTGGAGGCGGGAATCTTGAATTTTTTGCCGCGTTTGTGCTGCATAGCTACATAAAACAAGTCTTCGTTTTCGCCGGATTCTTCGGTAAAATAACGCAGGCTGTTGTTGCGGCCGAATAGTCCCGACAACACCAGCCAAGGCTTGTGTAAAGGACCTCGATACCGGTGATAACAGATTAATCCTCTGAGGTTTAATATTTTCCCCTTGTGCGAAAAAAGGTCGATAAAGGATTGAATTTTGCGCAGCGAAAATCCGCCGTTGCCCGCATATTTCGTATTCAACTCGCCGTTGAGATTCATCCAAGGTGCGCCGACATAATCGTAGCCTTTGGAACACCAAATTTCCAGCGCGTCGTAAAAAACGTAAGCGTCTAATTGATAAATAAGCAGATAATCGTAAGCAGCAAAACGTTCGTAAAACGATTGGGTCAACAGTAAACGACTGTATCCTTTGGCGCTCTTGAAAAAAACGGGATCGAAATATTCGACCATCAAAAGCGTTTTTTCCCGCTCAAAGAGTTTGACGTAAAAAGTCACATTCAAATCCTGAGGCGCAATCAAACAAATGGAATAATGCCCCAACACCTTGATACACTGTCGCAAAGAACGTATTTCCGCGTAAGTAGGCGTTGCTTTATAAACCGGTATGCCGATGATGGGATTCATACGTACTTTATTTTCCTTTTACGATTCGTTTTATATCATTCAGCTTGTTTAATGCTTCGACCGGAGTAAGATTATTAATATCCAAAGTAATAATTTCGTCGCGGATTTGCGAAAGCACGGGATCGTCCAATTGAAAGAAACTCATTTGAAAACCTTCGCGTTCGTGCGAAATTTGCCGGATCGGTTTTGCGATGCCTTCCTTCCGGTTGTCGGTTTCGAGTTGCGCCAGAATTTCGTTGCTTCGCTTGACAATACTTGGAGGCATTCCCGCCAGTTTAGCCACGTGAATACCAAAGCTGTGTTCGCTTCCGCCTTTCTCTAATTTCCTGAGAAATATCACTTTATTATTCATTTCCTTGACGGAAACATTGAAATTTTTAATTCGTTTGAACGATTTTTCCATCTCGTTCAATTCGTGGTAATGCGTGGCGAAAAGCGTTTTGGCCTGGCCGCGCGGATGCTCATGAATGTATTCTACGATCGCCCAGGCAATGGAAATTCCATCGTAGGTAGAAGTGCCGCGCCCCAACTCATCGAAAAGAATTAAACTTCTGTCGGATAA
Organism: Dysgonamonadaceae bacterium; assembly: GCA_031261015.1. GTDB lineage: Bacteria > Bacteroidota > Bacteroidia > Bacteroidales > Azobacteroidaceae > Azobacteroides. Next base: position 1,978 of record JAISKG010000113.1, read on the forward strand.
ATTATTGAGAATATCGGAAGCTTCGTTCATCTCGACCATAAACGTCGATTCGCCCATGGAAATATTATCGCTGGCGCCCACGCGCGTGAAAATTTTATCGACCCAACCGATTTGCGCGGATTCGGCCGGCACGAATGAGCCGATCTGCGCCATCAGCGTAATGAGCGCGGTTTGCCGCAATAAAGCCGATTTACCCGCCATGTTCGGCCCGGTGATGATGAGAATTTGTTGCGTGGCATCGTCTAAATAAACGTCGTTTGGAATATAGGGTTCGCCTGGTGGAAGTTGCGTTTCGATCACCGGATGCCGTCCGTTTTTGATCCGGATAATTTTGCTGTCGTCAATAGTTGGGCGTATATATTTGTTGCGTTCGGCCACTTTCGCGAACGACAACAAGCAGTCGATTTGGGCGATCAGATTGGCATTAGTTTGGATCGGCGCAATATATTCCATCAATTCAAGCACCAGATTATTAAATAGTTGTGCTTCCAGAGCGGCGATTTTATCTTCCGCTCCCAAGATTTTTTCTTCGTAAACCTTCAGTTCTTCGGTGATGTAACGTTCCGCCTGAACCAAAGTCTGTTTGCGGATCCAGTTGGCCGGCACTTTATCTTTGTGCGTGTGCCGCACTTCGATGTAATAGCCAAACACATTGTTGTAACTCACTTTCAACGAAGGGATTCCGGTTTCTTCGCTTTCGCGTTGCTGGATTTGGAGTAAATAATCTTTTCCGGCATAGGCGATCGTGCGCAATTCGTCCAATTCGGCGTTCACGCCTTTCGCAATGACGTTGCCTTTGTTCAGCAACACAGGAGGATCAGCTGTCAGTTCCCGCCGGATCTTTTCCTTGATGCCGGTACACGGATTTAGTTGCTCGCCAATACGTTTGAGGCTCGGTTCGTCGGAATTTAAACAAGCTTCGCGAATGGGTGCGATGGCGTTTAATGCGACTTTCAGTTGCGCCACTTCGCGCGGATTCACCCGTCCGACCGCACTTTTGGAAATGATGCGTTCCAAATCGCCGATCAAGCTTAATTGCTGATCCAACAGATTTTTAATCTCCGGATCCCGAAAGAAATATTCCACGACGGCCAAGCGGTCTTCGATCAATTTCACTTCTTTGAGTGGGAAAATGATCCAGCGTTTCAGCAGGCGGCCGCCCATCGGTGTGATGGTTTTATCGAGCACGTTCAGTAGCGATTTTCCGCCCTCGTGCAGCGTATCCAACAGCTCTAAACTGCGGACAGTGAAGCGATCCAAACGTACAAAACGATCTTCTTCGATGCGCGACAAAGCCGTGATGTGGCCGGTTTGCGTATGTTGAGTCAGATCCAGGTAATGGAGAATGGCGCCGGCGGCCACGATACCAGATTCCAAATGCTGCACGCCGAAACCTTTCAAGTTATTGGTTTCAAATTGCTTAAGCAAGCGATCATTGGCCGATTCTTCGGTGAAAGCCCAGTCTTCCATCAGGAAAGTAAGCCATTTCGAGCCGAATATTTCCTCGAAAGATTTCTGTTTGCTGCGTTCCAAAAGAATTTCTTTCGGCGCAAAATTATTAATCAGTTTATCGACATAATCGGTTGGACCTTCGGCCGTCAAAAATTCTCCGGTAGAAATATCGAGGAAAGCCACGCCCAAGCAGTTTTTTGCGATGTGAACGGCCGCTAAGAAATTATTTTCCTTGTGATTCAGTACGCTATCATTGAAAGAAACGCCCGGTGTCACTAACTCGGTGATGCCACGCTTCACTATTTTTTTCGTCAATTTCGGATCTTCCAATTGATCACAGACGGCGACTCGTTTTCCGGCGCGCACCAATTTAGGCAAATACGTATCCAGCGCATGGTGAGGAAATCCGGCCAGTTCAATGGATTGTGCCACGCCGTTAGCTCGTCGGGTCAAAGTGATGCCCAATATTTCGGAAGCCATGATTGCATCCTCGCAAAACGTTTCGTAGAAATCGCCGACCCTGAATAACAAAATCGCATCGGGATGCTTGGATTTAACCTCGAAATACTGTTTCATCAAAGGAGTTTCGACGACTGTTTTTGCCATAGAGTTAATGATAAATATGCAAAGGTAGTAAAAGATTTCGACCTTGAAGAACGGAATTGTGATAAATTTATGTACTAAAAATTGAGTCTTGCTGTTTTATCAGGTTGAATTTGGCAACTTTTTTCAGTATAAGTTGAATTATAATATAGCCTAACCAAATAGTTACCTGCATTCAAATCTACTTTAAATATATTATTGTATTTATTTACTGTATTATAATAGATACTGTATTGTGTATCCGGTAATGGATAGATCTCAATTCGAACATTTTCCAAATTTGCTATACTAAGGCTTACCGTTATCTCTAATTTACCTATAAACGAATTGTCTTCTTTACAACCAAGCAATATGCTCATTAATGCAAATACAATCAATATTTTTAAGGCGCTTAATTTCATAAATAATAAATATTATTGAGCTATTACTATTTTCGTTTTTTCGGAATAAAACCAATTTTTGTTTATTATTATAACGCACAAAACCGTATTTTATTGTTTGTTTTTTAGATGGAGCAAATAAAAATGATTAAATATTAGGAAAATCTATACATTATCTCAATTATTTCATATAATATTGCATTACGAAATCCAAATATAATTATAAATGAGTGGCAATTTAAGCGACAGCACAACTCAGCAAAGTTGAAAATGTTAAGAAAAAGTGAAGGAAGTTCAGCTATCGGGACACACGGAAAGGTATCATACGGTATAACGGATATACTGTCGGGACAGACTTATTTCAGTCTTGATGTTTTGGGCAGGGGGCATATTCAAGGAGCTTTAGGGCTGTTTAGAGGATTTGAAAATAAAAACGTGATAGAATTGTATGGTGGCTATGGCTATGACACTAACTTATATCTGCCATTGAATATAAGTGTGGGTGTAAATTTGAGTTTGTAGTTATTTTGGAATTGAATTTCACTAAAAATTTGTTTTTTAGTAGCTTGTATAAAATTTTTCCGTAAATTTGCGCTCTCAAAAAAGTAGTTATGAATCCTGTATCTAAACAAAAAGCCTTAGACGAGCGTTATCTTCGCATGGCGAGGATTTGGGCGGAAAATTCGTATTGCCGGCGGCGTCAGGTGGGAGCCTTGATTGTGAAGGAGAAGATGATTATTTCCGATGGTTACAACGGCACTCCGGTTGGATTTGAAAATGTGTGCGAAGACGAATGCGGTGAAACCAAACCTTACGTCTTGCATGCAGAAGCGAATGCAATCACCAAGATCGCTTGCTCCAACAACAACAGCAAGGATTCGACGCTTTACGTAACGGCTTCTCCTTGCATCGAATGTGCAAAGTTGATCATTCAGGCGGGCATCAAACGGGTGGTGTATTCGGAGCAATACCGGCTGACTGACGGAATTGATCTTTTGAGGCGCGCCGGCATCGAAGTGGTGTATTTGGATTGGGAAGAATGAATAAAAAATTAAGATAAAACGGCTTACATTCAGTAACAATGAGTTTAACAAAACGATCTTGGTGGCTTGTAATCAGCATTTTATTAGCTTTGATTATTGGCTTTTTTATTGGTAATTTTATTTCGGGTAAATCTTTTGGGAGAAAATTTTTACCTTCCGGCGACAGTAAAATCAACCGGGTTTTGGATATCGTGAATGAGGATTACGTTGATCCTGTCAACATGAAGGAATTGACTGACGAAGCTATCGAACGTCTTATCAATGAATTGGATCCGCATTCGGCCTATATTTCTAAAGAAGAACTGCAAGCGTTTAACGAAGATATGGACGGTTCTTTCGGCGGCATCGGCGTGGATTACATCCGACGGATGGATACGCTGATTATCTCGCACGTTTTGCCGGGAAGCCCGGCGGCTCAAGCGGGATTGATGCGGGGCGACCGGATTTTAACGGCTAACGATTCTTCTCTGGTTGGCCCTGATCTCACTGAAAATAAGATTGTTGCTTCGCTCCGTGGCAAAGTTAATACGACCGTCACCTTGGGTATTTGGCGAAATTCCTCCAAGCAACCAATGAGTTTTGAAATCACGCGAAGCGACATTCCGTTGACGACCGTCAAGGCAGCTTATGTGGTCGAAAAAGGAATCGGATTTATTAAAATTCACGATAAATTCAGCCATTCGACTTACAAGGAGTTTATCCATGCACTGGCGAAATTGTCGGCAACCGGCTGTCGATCCTACATCATCGACCTGCGCATGAACGGCGGCGGTGCGATGGATGCGGCCATCAACATCGCCAACGAATTTTTGCCGGCCGGCCGGATGATTGTTTATACCGAAGGCAAGGCTTTTCCCCGCGAAGAAGCGCACGCCAACGGAACAGGAACTTGTCAAAACAGTCCGCTCGTGATTTTGACGGATCAATTGTCGGCTTCGGCCAGCGAGATTGTGGCCGGCGCCATTCAAGACAACGACCGCGGATTGATTATCGGCCGTCGATCATTCGGCAAAGGATTGGTACAAAATCAAATAGATCTCCCCGATCATTCGGCGATCCGGCTGACGATCGCTCGCTATTATACACCTTCGGGACGGAATATTCAACGCAAATACGAATTGGGAAAAACCGACGAATACAACCGCGAAT
>JAISKG010000278.1 GCA_031261015.1 Dysgonamonadaceae bacterium
CGCTTTGATAGGATATTGAATTAAAAATTACGCTTGAGCTACCGGGTCGATAGAAACATACGACCGGTCGTCACGTATTTTTCTAAATACTACTTTGCCATCCACCAATGCGTATAAAGTATGATCTCTTCCCATACCTACATTTTCACCCGGATGATGTTCTGTTCCTCTTTGACGAATTAAGATGTTTCCTGCTTTGCAGGCTTCGCCACCAAAAATTTTAACGCCTAATCGTTTACTGTGCGATTCGCGTCCGTTCTTTGAACTACCGACTCCTTTTTTATGTGCCATTTTTCTACAATTTTAACGAATTAAGCTTGAATATCTTTAATCACGATTTGGGAGAATTGTTGCCGGTGACCGTTTAATTTCCGGTATCCTTTTCTCCGTTTTTTGTGGAAAACCAAGACTTTGTCGCCTTTTACCAAAGGTTGAACAATTTCCGCTACTACTTTCGCGCCTGCAATTACCGGAGCGCCTATCGTCACGGTTCCTTCGTTATCGGCCAACAAAACTCTGTCAAATTCGACTTTGGCTCCCTCTTCACCTCCCAGGTGATGGACAAACAATTTCTGGTCTTTTTCCACTTTAAACTGCTGTCCTTGAATCTCTACAATTACGTACATCTGTTTTTTATTTACAGGTTATTTCCGGGGGTGGAAAGTATTTCTTACTTTCGCTTGACAAACCCTTTAAGAATTTCAGCCGACAAAAGTAGTATTTTGTTTTGAGATTTGCAAGGAATGGATGCAAAATTTTGGATAATCCGGAATCGGGCTATTGGAGTGTAGAAGAATAGTTGTATCTTTGAAGGCGAATAAATGGTATCCGGAATTTATTTGACATTTATTTGCCGGTAGTCGATATTGCATTGATTTTCGATAATTCGGAAGGAAAACACGAGTTGATCGCAGAAAAAAGTAATATTATTGATACTCAGAAATATAATAAATTAGTCAATTATTATGACAACAAAAGAAAAAAATGATATTAAACATAAAATCCTGAAAGGACTTGAACTCACCTACGAAAAATTGCTGGCCGAAAAAAGGGCAAAAAACAGCGAGTTGGTCGTTTTGCGTGATAATCAAATTGTAACGATTAAGCCGTAATATATAAATGAATTTTAAGTAAATAAAACTCGTTTACGCATCCTATTTCATTGTTTGTTTACAAAGTTAATTCCTTTTTCCAAAAAACTATGAAGATTCTAAATTTTTATCACTAATTTTGTCCCTCAAAATAAGTCAATTTGTCAGTAATATTTGAAACAATGGAGAAACAAGCACAAAACAATATCCAAATCGAGTTGTCCGACGAGATCGCTCAGGGTATTTATTCCAATTTGGCGATTATCGCCCACTCATCGTCCGAATTTGTCGTAGATTTTGTTCGGATGATGCCGGGCGTTCCGAAAGCTAAAGTACAATCGCGCATTATTTTAACTCCCGAACATGCCAAACGGCTGATGATGGCGTTGATCGACAATGTGAAAAAATACGAAGCGCAAAACGGCGAAATCAAATTGCAGGGACAAGGATTTGTTCCTCCGATTATGGGACCCATAGGCGAAGCGTAAGTCTATGAAAGTGATGAAGTTCGGCGGAACGTCGGTAGGTTCCGCAAAGGGTATTGGGAAGGTTCTGTCAATCATCGAACAGGAAACAGAGCCGGTGGTTGTCGTGGTGGCTGCGCTCGACGGCGTAACCGACCAATTATTGCATATTTCGGCGTTGGCGGCGCAAGGCGATTACACTTACGAAACGGATTATCACCGGTTGATGGAGCGGCATATCGAATTAGTCGAGGCGGTTATTTCCGATCCGGAACAGCAAAAAATACTGCTCCAACAAATCTCCGCACTTCTGGACGAATTGGGCAATATTTTGAAAGGAGTTTTCCTTGTGCAGGATCTGTCGCAAAAAACTTCCGACATCATCGTGAGTTACGGCGAACGGCTTAGCGCGCTGATATTGGCCGCTTTAATCCCTAATTCCCAACTCTACGACTCCCGTAAGTTCATCAAAACGGAAAAACAATTCAAAAAACACATTGTCGATTTCGAGTTGACCAACAGGCTCATCGCCGAAACATTTGTGCCCCTGCCCCAAGTCGCGATTGTGCCCGGCTTCATCGCCAGCCACAAAACAACGAACGAGGTAAGCAACTTAGGACGAGGTGGTTCCGATTACACTGCCGCGATTTTGGCTGCTGCACTCAAAACAAATATTTTAGAAATCTGGACGGATGTGGACGGATTTATGACCGCCGACCCGAAAATTATCAACAATGCTTACGTAATCGAGGAACTCAGTTACGTCGAAGCGATGGAATTGAGCAATTTCGGCGCCAAAGTGATTTATCCGCCGACAATTTTCCCGGCTTATCATTTAAATATTCCGATTCATGTAAAAAATACGTTCCATCCGGAAGTTCCGGGAACTTACATCACCAAAGACCGGCATATCAACGGAAAATCAATCAAAGGGATTTCGTCGATCAACGATACGAGCTTAATTACCGTACAAGGTTTGGGAATGGTCGGCGTGATCGGCGTGAATTACCGGATTTTCAAGGCATTATCCCAAGGAGGGATCAGTGTTTTCATGGTGTCGCAAGCTTCTTCGGAAAACACGACTTCGTTTGCCGTGCGCGATTCCGACGCCGATTTATCGGTTGCAGTCCTGCGTAAGGAATTTCAACAGGAACTGAATCAAGGAGAAATCCACGAGATCAAAGCTGAAAAAGGCTTGGCTACCGTGGCGATTGTCGGCGAAAATATGAAGCGGACACCCGGCATCGCAGGAAAACTGTTCGGTACGCTGGGACGAAGTGGAATCAGCGTAATTGCTTGTGCACAAGGAGCCAGCGAAACCAATATCTCGTTCGTCATCCCCAGTCAATATTTGCGGAAAGCGCTCAACTCGATTCATGATTCGTTTTTCCTGTCGGAATATCAGGTTTTGAATATTTTTCTGGCGGGCGTAGGCACGGTCGGCGGACATTTATTGGAACAAATCAACCGGCAGCAAAAAACATTGATGGAGCAAAACAGATTGAAAATCAGCGTTGTAGGAATTGCCAATTCGCGCAAATTGCTGCTCAATCGCGAAGGTTTGAATCCGGCCACCTGCCTGCAGGAATTAAAAGAAAAAGGTATGGAAAGCTCGCCTGCTCATATTCGCGAAGAAATCGTGAAAATGAATATTTTCAACCCGGTTTTCGTCGATTGCACGGCCAGCGAAGCCATCGCCGGACTGTACGAAGAGTTGCTCTCGCACAACATTTCCGTGGTGACAGCCAACAAGATAGCCGCTTCCGACGTGTATGAAAAATATCATATATTGAAAGAAACCGCCCGCAAAACCGGCGCGAAATTCCTGTTTGAAACCAACGTCGGCGCAGGCTTGCCTATCATCAACACAATGAACGCTTTAACGCACAGCGGCGATAAAATCCTGCGTTTGCAAGCCGTGTTGACCGGCACGCTCAATTATATTTTCAATACGATTAGCGAAATGATTCCATTCAGCGAAGCGATCCGCATGGCCAAAGAAGCCGGTTTTGCCGAACCCGATCCGCGCATTGATCTTAGCGGAACAGATGTGATTCGTAAATTGGTAATTCTCTCGCGTGAAGCTGGTTACAATGTCAATCAAGAAGATGTAGCGAAAAATTTATTCATTCCGGTTTCGTATTTTCAAGGATCGCTCGACGATTTTTGGCGCACCATTCCCGACATGGATTCCGTTTTTGAAGAAAAACGAAAAAAATTGGAAGAAGAAGGAAAAAAATATCGCTTTGTGGCGGAAATGAACAACGGCCGTTGCTCGGTCGGCTTGCAGGCTGTTGATCGCAGTCACCCGTTTTACGAACTGGAAGGAAGCAACAATATTATTATGATCACCACCGAACGATACAACGAATATCCCATGATTATTAAAGGATACGGAGCCGGTGCGGCAGTCACGGCGGCCGGCGTATTTTCGGATATTATCAGCATCGCAAACATTCGATAAATGGCACAAACAGACATTCAACAAATCAAGCAGCGTTTCGGAATCATAGGCAACAGCCCGTTGCTTAATCGCGAGATAGAGAAAGCTTTACTGATCGCGCCCACTGATCTCACGGTTTTGATTACCGGCGAAAGCGGTGTAGGAAAAGAAGTTTTTCCACAAATTATTCATCAAAACAGTCTGCGAAAACATGGGGCGTACATCGCGGTCAATTGCGGCGCGATTCCTGAAGGAACGATCGACTCGGAACTGTTCGGACACGAAAAAGGTTCATTTACAGGCGCTTTGAACGACCGCAAAGGTTACTTTGAAGTCGCCGATAAAGGCACGATTTTCCTCGACGAAGTGGGCGAATTGCCGCCGGCTACGCAAGCCCGCTTGCTGCGCGTACTCGAATACGGCGAATTTATCAA
>JAISKG010000152.1 GCA_031261015.1 Dysgonamonadaceae bacterium
GACTTCGCCCAACATCTTAGTAACATTTGACATCACACTATGGTGAACCGGGGAAATACTACCGCAAAATAAATGGCACAACTTGCCTAAATTCCTGAAAAACATCTACTCTATTAGAATCTACTTTTTCTAATGGAATACCTTCCATATTCATTGTATAGGAAAAATCTTTAATTAATTTTATGTCCTTATCTGTTACCAACATAAATTCTACCTCATATTGATAATCTTTTTCGGTTACTTTTATTTGATTATCAGCAAATTCATAGACAATTTTTGTTTGTCCCATTTCACCATAAATATTAATTTGACTTAAAACTATTTTTCCTTGCAGATAGTAAGCATTTACTTCTGCACCCTGACTGCTAATATCATAAATATCACATTGGTATTTGAGAGTATCTGATTCTGTTAAACCTAATCTTTTCATTGATAAAAGTATTTCTTGTCTAATAGAATCTAAATTAACATCGGTCTTTGGAGATATTAGACTTATATCTTGCTTGATTACATAAACAGTATCAGATACCATAATATTATTGTTGTCCTTAATTTTCTGCCTTGAACAAGAAATAAATAAGGCAAATAAACAGATATAAATATATACTTTCATTGGTTTGCTCTTTTTATGGTAACGTAAGTAAAAAACCGTTTGTATCACGAGGAAGACTTCTTAATTGTTTCATTGTCTTATTATGTTATACTCAATATGGGCAGGGTCAAAGAAATCTTTCCAATCACCTCCCCACATTAAACCCAGATACGGACTGATGTACGCCGTAAACTTGGTCGTTCCCGTCTGCCCGCCACTGAAAACATCATTTACATAAATGCTTTCGTTGTCGCCAGTGTTGAATAAGGTCGAGAATAAAGGATCGTATCTATAAGCTACTGAGGCAGTTTCGTTTTTTAAATAAGATGAAAATAAGGTTTTATAATACCTTCTTTGTGACCTTATCGGCAACAAAACAACCTTCGTAGCAGCAGGATAACAATTATGATCTGTAAACCTTATTCGATTATTTCTATAAAAATTCATACAGCTACAACGTTTTGCAAAATTACTCTTTTCCGGCAAATAACAATCTTTATTCGTTTTATTTTAACAAAGCTACACTTTGTGGCCAATGTGGACATTGGTATTTAGAACGACAGCATGTGGACGTGCCGCCTTAACTGCCTCGCAATATGAACCGCGTTGCTAACATTGAATGCAATATTCTTTTCGAATGGCGCTTCAAAAAAAGAATTAACCAGAAAAGTATTATTTTTTAGTTTTATTTGCTAACTTTCTTTCTATGCAATAGGTTAAAAAAAACTAATTTATGAATTTGAAATACAAAAAGACGTATCTTTGCAAAATGAAAATGCAATTTTCGGGGTGGATTCCAAAAAACCTTTAAAAGAGTAGGAATTTTTAAAAACAAAAAAAATGAAAACGTTTAGAAAGATTTTTTTAGCAGTAACATTTGTTCTTATCGCCGTTTCGGCTAATGCGCAATTTAGTTATGGAGTAAAGGCAGGGCTTAACCTTTCAACCCTTAATGGCTTGAAAGACGCTTTAGCAGAGGGAGAAAATAGCAATTATAAACCCGGATTCCATATAGGAGTTGCAGCTCAGTATATGTTTACTCCTCAAGCGGGTATCGAAACCGGCTTGTATTATACTACATTAGGAGTAAAAACAAGCTTGGATTATTCTGAAGAGGCAGGGGGGATCAAGGTAAGTATGAAAGAAGAAACAACACTTAGTCCCGCCTATCTTCAATTGCCGGTATCTTTCTTGTATAAATTTCAAATAGGAGAAGGTTTATCCTTATATCCTCAAGTAGGTATTTATTTGGGATATGGTATAGGAGGAAAAATCAAAGCTAAAGTTACCGGAGATTTCGCGGGAATATCAGCCAATAGGACGATGGAAAGAAATTTCTTCGGTGAAGATGCTATGAAAATTACAGAGGGAGAAGGTAAAGGTGAAACAGAAACAGTAAAAACCGAATTTACTAATCGCTTTGATTTGGGTGGAACTGTAGGTCTTAATCTTCAATACACTAACTTTGTTTTTGGCGTAGGTTATGACCTGGGTTTATTGAAAGTGAATAAAGAAGAAATTGAAGGCGAAGCAGGTAAGAAACTGTCTGACTGGAAAAACGGCAACATCCGCGTTTCAGTAGGTTATTTCTTCTAAAGAATAATTATTTTCTAACATAAAAAGCATCCGGTACAATGAATGGGCCGGATGCTTTTTTATGTTGCGTGGGCATATTTCCAAATATCACTCTCGATACAGACATTCAAGCCGCGCGTTGCGGGCGGCACAAGTCCGTATTTCACATACAAATTTGCAAACAGTTCTTTGACGCGCTGGTAATAATCCAGTTCCGGCGGCGTCATGCTGCCACATACCGGACGACCCATAGGCATCCACACCGAGGCTGCCGGCAAGATGCCGCGCTTGGCGAGTTCTGTTGCGCCGGCGCGCAATGATTCAAAAGGCTCAATACCGATGATGAAATTGGAAAACGCCTTGCTTGCGCCGTATTTTTCCGCCGTATAGGTCAGAATATCAAGATGTCGTTCGCGTGTTGTATAAACAATTTTACCGGGAGTAACATGCCGGGCGAGTTCCAAATTCCAGAGTTCCAGACTGCAAGCGATGCGGGAAGCGCCAAGCTCAAAATATGTGTCAATCAGCGTGGCATCTTTCGGTGGTGTGATGTACAGCAGAAGTTCCTCAATACGTTCTTTTCTCGCAGGTTCTGCTGCGATGGCTTCGAGGTACGAGCGGATATATGCAGCTTCGGACACCCCGTTGAATGTTGAGCCACCTGTAATTTGAATATTAGTTGTTCTGACTTTTTCCAAGGCATATTTCACGATTTCCACAACATCTGCCGCTTTGAGCGCTGCCGGCAGTGATTTTTTCTTACGCGCAAGCGCCTCGAAATCGCTACCGGAAAAACAAAACTCGCAAGGTTTGCCTGCCGCTGCATATTCGCACGTCCACAAACATTGAAATGAAACCCAATCAAGTCCTTGCAACACAGCATTCCCAACGAAACGGCAACCGGAAGATGTTTTTTGCCGGTAAAAATCCGTTCGGGGCGGGAGCGAAACGGTATCCACATATTCATCGCTGCAAAACAGTGCAGGTGCGTTTTCGTATAGACGCAGTGAAAACGGTGTTTGAAGTTGCGAAGCGTATCTTAACAACTTTAAATTGCTCCACGACAATATGCCCGATAAGTATTTTAAATGAAAGCCCATGTCGGTAAGTTGTACGATCGTGCCGTCCGACAGCAGGAAGCAGTTACATGTCAGAGGGTTCATATCCAAGCGATGTGTTTCGGAAAAGCGGCGATAAACTTCTTTATCGACTTTTAATCCCCGACTGACAACCAGCGCTTTCAGTTCTACGGAATCGATTTCCATGTTCCGGTAACGGTATTTTTTCAGCCATTTTTTTCGGCTATCTACCACGATCATTTTCTGTTTATTATTTTGACAAAAATATAAATTATATTTGAATTATACGAGAACTCTCCCGCCGGTGTGTAGATGAAGGTATGAAATTTATCCGATAATTTCCACAAAATATTTTTGATTTTCGTAACTTTGTCGTACAAATTTGAAATAACTATGTCCTACAACGAAAAATTCATGCGCCGCGCCATCGAGCTTTCCGTCCGCAACGTGGAGGAAGGCGGCGGCCCCTTCGGCGCAGTCATCGTGAAAAACGGCGAAATCATTGCCGAAGGAACCAACCGCGTAACTGCCGACCACGACCCGACCGCTCATGCTGAAGTAAGTGTTATCCGTAAAGCAGCCAAGCAATTAGATACATTTGACCTTTCCGGCTGCGATATTTACAGTTCGTGCGAACCTTGTCCGATGTGCCTCGGCGCAATTTATTGGGCGCACCTTGATAATCTTTATTACGGCAACACCAAAGCCGATGCAAAAGCCATCGGTTTCGACGATTCGTTTATTTACGACGAAATAAATCTTTTGCCGGAAGAGCGCCAGCTAAAAACTTCTCAATATTTATCCGAAGAAGCCATTGCCGCTTTTGAAAAATGGAGGGATAAAGAAGATAAAGTAGAGTATTAACTTTTTTGCCTGAAATACAAATCCAACATTTGCTTAGCTGCCATAAACGAGCTGATTTCGGCATTGAGCACTTGTTGTTCCTTGATTTTCAATTCTTTTTCTATTTCCGACGAATGATAAAAATGATTTTTTAATTGTTCGTTGATGCTGCTGTACATCCAAAATTTCGCTTGCGAATGGTGGTTGGAGTTGAAATAACCGTTTTCTTTCACAAAAGCGATGTATTCGTAAACCATGTCCCAAATTTCGGTGATACCGGTTTTGTTCTTTGCCGAATATGTGAGGACTTTCGGACTCCAACCCGAAGGCGGTAAAGGGAAAAGGTGCAGCGCATTACGATACTGCGCCGCCGATAAATTGGCGCGGTCGATGTTCGTGCCGTCAGCTTTATTGACGATAATCCCGTCGGCCATCTCCATGATGCCGCGTTTGATGCCTTGCAACTCATCGCCTGTTCCCGGAACCTGAATCAGCAGGAAAAAATCGACCATCGAATGGACGGCCGTTTCGGATTGTCCTACGCCGACCGTTTCGACAAAGACCGTATCGAATCCGGCAGCTTCGCATAAAATGATGGTTTCGTGCGTTTTACGGGCAACTCCGCCCAGTGAGCCGGCCGACGGTGAGGGCCGGATAAAAGCGCTCGGTTCGCGCGATATGTCTTCCATACGGGTTTTATCGCCCAGGATACTGCCTTTGGAGCGTTCGCTGCTGGGGTCGATCGCCAACACAGCTAATTTTTTCCCGCGATCGCGAATCAGGTGCATGCCGAAAACGTCGATCGAAGTGCTTTTGCCTGCGCCCGGAACTCCGGTGATCCCGATGCGTACCGAATGGCCGGAATAGGGCAGGCATTTTTCGATTACTTCCTGCGCCAGCGCTTGGTGCTCGTTTTTCTGACTTTCGACCAAAGTCACCGCTTGGCTCAGCACAGTGATATTCCCTTTCAGGATTTGCTCTATGTATTCCGCTGCCGTAAATTCGTGCCGGTGTTTTCTTTTCTTCAAATAGGGATTAACGGCCGGAGGCGATGCAATTCCTTGAGCAACACTCAGTCCCGTATAATGAAGATCGTTTTCAATATGGTGCATAGACCTTTACGCTTGGAGATTTGACATGCAAAGGTAGTAACTTTAAGAGAGAAACTTGTGAAGATGCAAGGAATTTTTGTGAAAAATTTATTTGCTATCTATTTTTACTGTTTCTGGAAATATATTTTGATTTTTGATGTGAATCCTATTCCGGAATACTCGGGAAAACAGGAAATGATGGAAATGGCATGAACTTAGATTAAACAAAATCTTTTCATTATCTTTGCACTTCAATTTGAAAATCCCAAAGTGTATGGATAAAAAATTCAAACGTACCTTGATTACATCGGCCCTGCCTTACGCTAATGGCCCCGTGCATATCGGCCATTTAGCCGGAGTTTATGTTCCTGCGGATATCTACGCACGCTATTTACGCCTCAAAGGCGAGGAAACGTTGTTTATCGGCGGTTCCGACGAGCATGGTGTGCCTATCGCCCTCAAAGCCAAAGCGGAAGGTAAAACACCGCAGGAGATCGTGGATCGTTACCATTTCCTCATCAAGAAATCATTTGAAGATTTTGGAATCACGTTTGATATTTATTCCCGTACGTCTTCGGAAATTCACCGGAAAACCGCGGCGGATTTCTTCCGAAAATTGTACGACAAAGGCGAGTTTATCGAGAAAACTTCCGAACAATATTACGACGAAGAAGCGAAGCAATTTTTGGCCGACCGCTACATCACCGGCACCTGTCCGCATTGCGGCAACGAGCGCGCTTACGGCGACCAGTGCGAAGCTTGCGGCACCTCGTTGAGTCCGTTGGACTTGATTCATCCGCAATCGGCTATTTCGGGAAGCATTCCTGTTTTGAAAGAAACCAAGCATTGGTACTTGCCATTAGACAAACACGAGCCTTGGCTTAAAGAATGGATCCTCAACCAGCACACCGAATGGAAATCCAACGTTTACGGCCAATGCAAATCGTGGCTGGAAATGGGATTGCAGCCGCGCGCCGTAAGCCGCGACCTCGACTGGGGCGTGCCCGTCCCCGTAGAAGGAGCCGAAGGTAAAGTGCTTTACGTCTGGTTCGACGCTCCGATCGGCTATATCTCCAATACAATTGAACATTCGCCGGACGAATGGGAGAAATGGTGGAAAGATGAAGACACGAAACTCCTCCATTTCATCGGGAAAGACAACATCGTTTTCCATTGCATCGTCTTCCCGTCGATGCTAAAAGCCGACGGAAGTTACATCCTGCCCGAAAACGTGCCGGCCAACGAATTTTTGAACCTCGAAGGCGAAAAAATCTCAACCTCCCGCAACTGGGCGGTTTGGCTGCACGAATACCTTGAAGATTTCCCCGGCAAGCAGGATGTTTTGCGCTACGTCTTAACCGCCAATGCGCCCGAAACGAAAGACAACGATTTTACTTGGAAAGATTTTCAAGCGCGCAACAATAACGAACTCGTCGCCGTCCTCGGCAATTTCGTGAATCGCGTTTTGGTGCTAACACACAAATATTTCGACGGAAAAGTCCCCGCTCGCAACGAGTTGACTGATTACGATCGCGAAGTCGTCGCCGAATTAGCCGGCGTCAAGCCGCTTTTGGAAAGTAACCTCAATCAATTCCGTTTTCGCGAAGCTTTGAAGGAAGCAATGAACTTAGCCCGCTTGGGAAATAAATACTTGGCCGATACCGAGCCGTGGAAAGTTGCGAAAACCGACTTGGAACGCACGGCTACTATCCTGAATATCAGCTTGCAAATCACTGCTAATCTGGCTGTTGCTTTCGAGCCTTTTTTGCCGTTTACCTCAGAAAAAATCAGGCAGATGATCGACAAAAGCAGTTTCCGCTGGGAAGAGCTGGGCAGCCTTGATCTTTTGTCTGCGGGTCATGCGCTCCAAGCGCCGAAATTGCTGTTTGAGAAAATTGAGGATGAGGCGATGGAGAGGCAGGTAGAGAAATTGCGGCGCCCTACTGATTGATATTCCTGATTTCTCATGCTGCAAAACAAAAAACCGGGCGCCCTACCAATCGGCCAAAGCGCCCGGAAACCAATTTATTACAATTAAATCCTTACGGAATCAACACTTTCGCAAGCTTCCTTTCCGTGAGGGTCCTAATGTTCTATTGTATCAAGGGCTTTTCGCAACGGCGCTTTTTAGTCCGAAGATAAAATCCGTAAGCGAAAACCAAACCGAGCAAGGCGACCGACGGACCGCCGACCGGATTGGGTTTTTCTCCGATTCCCGAACCGCCGCCATTAGGATCGTTGGGATCGAAGGAGCCGTCGCGCAACGTGCCGGTGCTTCCGCCGCTGCCCACCTCTTTGAATGTATCCTTAAACAGAGCTTCCTTCATCGTCGCTTGTTTTTTATCAAACGACGGAGTAAAATTCACACTCCCCCTGCCGGATGCAGGCAAAATCGCCAAAATCATCAAACCAATCAATAACAGTTTCTTATCTATTTTCATGACTTTTCACTTTTTATTTATTAACTACTTTGATGTTTTGCGTCCCCCGTTCCATCACCAAGCGTACAACATAAACGCCTTCGGCCGGCTGAGCAAACGAATACTGAGCAGCATTCACCAACTTGTTTTCGTAAACCAACATCCCTTGTGTGTTGTAAACCGCGATTTGCCGGATCGGATTCGCGGGTGTAGCGATGGCGCGAATCGTGCAATTATCGCTGTAAACCAAGGCTTTCTCAACGATGGCAGGATCAGTTGCTCCGGTAGGCATATTGGGCGCAAATTGAATATAGAAGCGGCTTTCTTCGGCAATCACCTTATTACCGGCATCTTTTTTCGGCACGTAATTGAAATCGTATTGATAGCCCGTTTTACCCGTCAAGTCAATTTGCTGATTCGTGGCCATATCAATGAACGTGATCTGTGCATTGTAGCGATCCATTCCGCTGAACGACAACGACAGATTCCCATTGAAATTAGTTGCCAAAGCGACCGGGATAATTTGATTATCGGAATTGACCGTATTGATGTCCACGCCTGTATTCTTGCCTTCGCTGTCCGGTTTGATGGTGTAGATTTCGGGAACCGCGCTGATGCCTAACATGATTTTGCGGCTGTCGAAATCGCCCAGCACATCCGTGCCGTTATCGCGTTTCAGTACTAAAGCGACAATGGATTGCGAGCCGTTGGAAGCCGTAATCGTTAATTTGTCGGCTGTTGTATTTTCTTCCGCTTGCACCGAACGCAAGGTAGAAGTCGAAGCCGGCAAACGGGTATCGGTCATCCTGCCTATATTGAACGGAAATGCAAAGCTGTTGCCGGAAGCGCCATCTTTCTTCTCAATGATAATAGCTTGCATAGGAGCGATAAAGCGATCTATAGCCGCGCCTACAGGAATAGATCCCGAAGTATTGTTCGGAATCTGGTAAGTAGCAAATCCGCTACCTGTCCAAACTTTATAACTTCGTTTGATGTAGTTGTCAATAACGGTATTATTTGCAGTATTGGCAGACGGATTCAACGGATCGTTGAACCAATCGCAAAAATCCAAAGTAGAGATATAAGGATTACCTAACAGCGCATAACCGTTCGCGTCAAAATTAATGGTGTAATCAAAATCAGCAACATTCAACTTGTGATAATGAGTGCCCTCGCTTCTCGGAAAATCGGGATCCGCTTGTCCTGTCGGCGATATCGTCGGATTGGTTCCGCCGGTAGAGGAGAAATAGGAGAATTTACTGCGGACTCCATTATGCTCATGGAAAGGATTCCCTTTATTAATTCCGCTTACATGATTATCAAAGCAAGGCAGTTCCAATTTCTGCCCAATATTATCCAAATTAGTACTTGTATAAGAGTCGTTATTTACCCAAAGCACAAAACCTTCGCCGGGAAGCAATTCTTCAATATTGGAATTGTAATAATCCGACCATGAACCAAGACCGAAAAAGTTGGAAGGATTTGCAGCCGTACTGAATTTTCTCATAAAAGTCATCGGCTTGCCGCCAAATCCGAAATCGCCGGAAACAATTCCCTCCATCGGCATCGACAGCATGTGCCATTGGCCCCGCATGCCTGATTGGTTAAAGTCGATTTCGACGTGCGCTTTTTGGTAAGTCAATAAATCGGGACGAACCAATTGCGCTCCATGTCCGAATTTAATATCATTGCATTGATGCAAGGTATTATTGCAGGATAAAAGCGGGAATAAATCATAATCGCCGCCCGGATGACTGGGGATAGTTACGTTGGTAGCAGCGATAGGAAGGAAGCCGCCCCAGTTGGCCGGATTGATCCATTGCGTGCTGACGTTGCCGTTCCAAGTAAGGTTGGCGGGAGGAGTTGTGGGAGCATCCACTAATTCCCAGTTTCGATTGTTATAAGTGGCATCTTGCGACGTCCTTATATAGTAAGCCTTACCAGCTTCAAATGTTTCGATATTACCGGTTTGGTGCTCCCCACCATAATTAAAACCGTCATTAAATATAAGTTGAGTGGGCAAATCATTGAATGTGTAGGAATACCAGCCGTCGGCGTTAGGCTCGATGACAGGCCCCGGAAAGGCGCCACACAATTCCGTGGCTCCTTTTTTAGCATAAATGTGCATCGTCCAAGGCAATGCGGCTTCCTTTTTCCACCAGATCGTTGTTCTTTGAATCGAAGTAGTTTCGACATAACCGGTACCGCTCAACACAGAGGAAGTTGTAGGTGTTAAGATAAAACTTTTATTCACAGGGTTAGGAAAAGTTTCATGCGCCACATCTATTTGACATTTACCTGTTCCGGAATCATCGGCTGCATTGTTAAAAATGATCCACTCAGCAGTTTGGCCTGCAGGAAGCAATACAGTGTACCAGCCGTCGGCATCGGGTTTTACTACTACTCCCGGCCATTTTCCGAAAGGTTCTCCCGTCGGCGTAGAACTGTGGGAGTAAATCGCCATTTTATTCCATTGATTAGCTCCTGTTTGTTTCCAGCGGATGAAGCGGGTTTCCTTATTGTAAGTATTGGTTGAATAAAAGCTCCAAGTCGGTGTATTTCCCCAACCCGGTCCAATCGTCATACAATTATTAGCGCCATCATAAGTTTGATCGCCAATCCTTGCCCATTCATCGTTCCAGTCCCAATTTTGATTGCTCGGATTTTTACGCAACACAATCATTTTATCATAATAACTATTTGTAGGCGCTGCGGCATACACTCCTGCAGCACCGGCGACAGGTTCCATTTTTTGGAATTGATTTCGTTGACTTCCGCCGGATTCATAAAAATAAATAAGAAACCAAGCGCTTGCCTCAGGCCAATTTGAATTGGACAAATTTAGATAAATATTAGTTCCTGCAGGGATATTATCAGCACACATCGTGCCAACCCCCACCCACATTACAAAAAATAAAACAAATAATTTTTTCATGATTCCTGTGTTTTTTAAATTTGTTTTTTGATTAATAATCATTTAGTTAGTTTTAAATATTAAAAGGCAAAAGCCTTTGATCCATAGTGTAGGGCAACTTTACTTCTTCATCAATTTCCCTCTCCGAATCGCTCCGTCGAAGAATTGTGTTTCCACCACATACACGCCTGCGCGCAGGCCGGTTACATCGATGTTTTCATGGTTGTTTTCCTGTTTCCAAACTAATTGTCCTGCCGTATTGCGAATCGAAACGGAAGCGACCGCTCCGTCCGTATCGATCGAAAAAAATGATCCGGCGGGATTGGGATACAGGGAGAAGCGAGCCTGCTCTACCAAATCATTCATCCCGGTCAACTGCCCGCACCCTGAGGCGGGGCACTGCGTCAAAGCATATCCGGCGGCTGTGACTTGAAAACAGTTGTTTACGTCGTCACCGGCAGGCCCGTCGATTTGATTGCCCGCGCCGCTACTGCCGTTATTCCAGATCAAATTACCGGGATCGCCGGTAAAGGTGTAGGAATACCAGCCGTCGGCATTCGGGGTTATGCGTTTGCCGGGCCAGGAGCCGCATTCGGCATCAGCTTCGTTCACGTAATTGTAGAGATACATATCCGTCCAAGTCATACCGGGCGCCTTTTTCCAGCATACGGTCGCGCCGGAAGGTTGAGGAGGAATCGTACCGCCGTTCTTTACAAAAACCTTGTAGCCTTTGGCTGGAAGAGAAACCGCCGAGGAAGTAGAAAACGTAGCCGTTCCCGACTCCAGATAGTTGGTAAACTCGCCCGAAGGCGCACTTCCGGAGAAGTTAAACGAAACGGCGCTGCTTGAAAAATTCAGCAACACCAGCACTTCGTTGTTTCCTTTCGTGCGCGAATAGGCATAGATATTCCCGTTGTTGGTTGTGTATTTCTTGTAAGAACCTTTGCTTGCGCCGTCTTCCAAAGCCGGTTGCGTGCGCTTCAGATCGACCATTTTCTTGATCAGATCTCTCATCGTCGTATTGACGGATGACCAAGGCACTGTGCTGACGCCAAACAAATCCATACTTTTGTTTACGCCGACTTCCTGCCCGTTGTACAACAGCGGCATGCCGTAAATCGTGAACTCCAGCACGGTGAGCGGATAAACATTCGCTCCATAGCGTGTAAATTCCGTGCCGTGATCGGCATTTAAGTCGTGATTGGTGAGATACACCATGCGGCTTTTGTTGGAATACACGCTGTTGTTGATCAACTGCTCGCACGACTCGATCAAGTAAGATACATTGCTGCCCGAACCAAACGAATTGAGCCGGTCGCTGAATGCCCAAGCATAATCGTAGTCGAAGGCCGTCATGTAATTGGCGTTGTCGCCTTCAGCCAGCCACGACACGTTTTTCACAGCATTGACCGACGAGCAAACCGCCGTCCAGAACGATACCGGCAATCCCGTTGCGTAATCGCAACGGAAACCGTCGATGTCAAATTCGGTGATCCAGTACTTCATGGCGTCGATCATGGCTGCACGCATATTCTGGTTATTGACATCCAATTGGATTACGTCGTTCCATCCATTAGGCGAATACGGACGTTGTCCATTATTGGAAGCATAATAGTCGATGTGCGACGATACCCATACATGATCCCAGGCCGTGTGATTGGCCACCCAGTCGATCCAGATTTCCATGCCGTTGCTGTGCGCCGCCGCGACTAAAGCTTTGAAGTCGGCCGCCGTCCCGTAATCGGGATTGACGGCTTTGTAATCCCTTACGGAATACGGACTTCCCTTGCTACCTACACGGTTTTGCACGCCGATCGGATGAACCGGCATCAACCAGAGGATATCTACTCCCAGTTCTTTCAAGCGCGGCAACTCGGCTTTCAGGCCGTTGAAATTGCCTGACTGCGAAAAATTCCGCACATTCACTTCGTAAATCACCTTGTTGTGATTGCTCACGGGCGTAACCGCCCAAAGCGACGAAGCGCAGAGAGCCAGAAGAATTGAATAGACAAGTTTTAATTTCATTTCTTAATGAATTTCACAAATTGAGTAGCGCCTTGCGTGTGGATTTCCAACACGTAAACGCCGGCTGCCAATGATTCGATAGAGATGCTTTTAGAAACTTTCGGTTCCATTACTCTTTGACCTTTCACGTTGACAACGGCTAAAGAGCTGATGTTTTCGGTCGTGCTGAGGGACAAAGTAGTAGTGGCGGGATTGGGATAAACGGCGTAAGTAGCTTTTTCGACAGTGTCGATACCTGTATCCGGAGGGCAATTAACTTGCGTAGCCG
>JAISKG010000181.1 GCA_031261015.1 Dysgonamonadaceae bacterium
CAAAAAGAAGGTTATACGTTTCAAAGTGAAACCGATACGGAAGTTTTGGTACAACTGATCGAATATGTCAAGAAAAAACAAAAGACGGATTTGGCAACAGCAGTGCAATTAGCCTTGAAGCAAGTCATTGGAGCTTATGCAATTGCAATCGTCGAAAAAGAAAATCCAGACATGATCATTGCTGCCCGCAAAAGCAGCCCATTAGTGGTCGGTATCGGCGAAGACGAATATTTTCTGGCTTCCGACGCAAGTCCGATTATCGAATATACGAATAAAGTGATTTATTTAAATGATGAGGAAATTGCAGTAATCCATCGGAATGAGCCGCCGAAAATCGTCAATTTGAATAATATAGAAAAATCGCCACAAGTCATCGAATTGGAAATGAGTTTGAGCGAGCTGGAAAAAGGAGGCTATACGCATTTCATGTTGAAGGAAATTTTTGAGCAACCGCGAACATTGCGCGATTGCATGCGAGGACGCGTCAATGTCGATCACAATCACGTAACTCTTTCGGGAATCATCGACAACAAAGATAAATTTTTGAATGCAAGAAGGATACTAATTTTAGCTTGCGGCACTTCATGGCATGCCGGTTTGATCGGAGAATATCTTTTTGAAGAATTTTGCCGGATTCCGGTCGAAGTAGAATATTCTTCCGAATTCCGCTACCGAAATCCGGTGATTCATCCCGACGATGTGGTGATCGCCATTTCTCAATCGGGAGAAACAGCCGATACGCTGGCAGCCATCGAATTAGCGAAAAAAGCCGGTGCGTTCGTTTATGGAATTTGCAACGTGGTGGGATCATCCATTCCTCGCCACACACATTCGGGATCTTATACGCACGTCGGTCCCGAAATCGGAGTTGCTTCGACGAAAGCATTTACTGCTCAAGTAGTTGTATTGATTATGATGGCGCTCAATATTGCGAAAGAAAAACAAACCATCGATACGAAACAGTACAATCATTTGCTGTTGGAACTTAAGAACATCCCGGAAAAAATCGAAACGATTCTGAAACAAAATGCCGGCATCGAAAATCTCTCGAAAATTTTTACTTATGCGCACAATTTTATTTACATGGGAAGAGGTTATTCGTATCCAATTGCAATGGAAGGCGCGCTTAAGTTGAAAGAAATTTCGTACATCCATGCAGAAGGTTATCCGGCTGCGGAAATGAAACACGGCCCTATCGCCTTGATTGATTGTGAAATGCCGGTGGTGGTCATTGCAACAAACGGAACAACTTACGACAAAACGATCAGTAATATTCAGGAAATCAAGGCGCGACACGGACGTATCTTGGCGATTATCAATAAAAACGATACGAAAGTCAAAAAAATGGCCGACTACTGCATCGAAATTCCCGAAACGGAAGATTGCCTGTCGCCCCTGCTTTCGATCATACCGCTTCAATTGCTGTCGTATCACATTGCTGTGCAAAAAGGCCGCGATGTGGATATGCCGCGCAATTTGGCCAAATCGGTCACCGTTGAATAAAAAAAACAGAAATTATGATCCATAAAATCGACGAATTATCGGCAGATATCAGCCGGTTAAAAGCCAATAACAGTGAAGAATTGGAAGCGTTGCGCATCAAATATTTGAGCAAGAAAGGGGAAATTGCCGCTTTGATGAATGATTTCCGCACGGTTGCCGCCGAACACAAACGCGAAATCGGTCAAAGGTTGAATGAACTGAAAACAAAGGCGCAAGACAAAATCAACGAATTGAAAGAAAGCGTCGATCGTCCGGCCGCTTCCGAAAGCATTCCGGATTTGACGCGCACATCTTATCCTTATCACATGGGCACCCGTCATCCGCTTTCGGTCGTGAAGAAAGAAATCTGCGATATTCTCTCGCGTTTGGGCTTCAGTATTGCCGAAGGCCCTGAAATTGAGGACGATTGGCATGTTTTTTCTTCCTTGAATTTTGCTGCCGATCATCCGGCGCGCGACATGCAAGACACGTTTTTCGTAATGCACGGCGCCGATATTTTGCTTCGCACGCACACGTCATCGGTGCAAACGCGGGTGATGGAAAAAACACAACCGCCTATTCGAATTATCTGTCCGGGAAGAGTTTACAGAAATGAAGCCATTTCGTATCGCGCCCATTGTTTTTTCCATCAAGTAGAAGCGTTGTACATCGACAAAAACGTTTCGTTTGCTGATTTGAAACAAGTTTTGTTGTTTTTCGCGAAAGAAATGTTCGGTTCAAATACGCAAATTCGCTTGCGCCCGTCGTTTTTTCCGTTTACGGAACCCAGCGCCGAAATGGACATCAGTTGTAATTTGTGCGGTGGAAAAGGTTGTCCCTTCTGCAAATACACCGGTTGGGTAGAAATTTTGGGCTGCGGTATGGTCGATCCGAACGTGTTGCGTAATTGCGGCATCGATCCTGACATTTATTCGGGTTACGCGCTCGGAATGGGGATTGAGCGAATCACGAATTTGAAATACCAAGTGAAAGATTTACGGTTGTTTTCGGAAAACGATGTCCGGTTTTTGAGGCAGTTTGAGGCGGCGACATGACAAAAAAAGAACGATACAAAAACGTAATCGCGTGGTTTGAACAAAACCGCCCAATCGCCGAAACGGAATTGAAATACAAAGATCCGTTTCAATTGTTGATTGCTGTGATTTTGTCGGCGCAATGTACTGATAAACGAGTGAATATGATCACGCCGGCCTTGTTTGAAGCCTTCCCGACACCCGAAGTTTTGGCCGCTTCCAATCCGGAATCGGTGTACGAATACATCAAAAGCGTTTCGTATCCGAATAATAAATCGAAACATTTGGTGGCGATGGCGAAAACTTTAATTACTAATTATCAAGGAATTGTGCCGGATACAATTGATGAATTAATCAAAATTCCCGGCGTGGGGCGAAAAACGGCGAACGTGATCGCTTCCGTTGTTTATAAGGTCCCAGCCTTGGCAGTCGATACGCACGTTTTTCGTGTCGCCAACCGCATCGGACTGACCGACAATTCCAAAACGCCCATGGAAACCGAAAAAGAACTTACCGCACACATTCCCAAGCATTTATGGTCTGTCGCGCATCATTGGTTGATTTTGCATGGCCGTTATGTATGCGTCGCCCGCAAGCCTCATTGCGAAGCCTGCGGACTTCAACCTTACTGTCAGACTTTTACCTCCGGAAAGGCGGTTTGACGACCACTGCTTCAATATTTTTTTCGCGAATACGAATAAAAATCGGCGTTCCCAAAGTTGCATAATCCACCTTGACATAACCGAAACCGATCGCTTTTTTAGAATAAGGCGACATCGTTCCCGAAGTTACTTCGCCGATAACTTCACCGGTCTGATTCACAATCTCGTAACCATGACGGGCAATGCCTTTGCTCACCATTTCAAATCCGATCAATTGAGGAGAAATGCCTTTCGCTTTTTCGGCTTCTAAAATCGGACGAGAAATAAAATTATTTCCTTCGGTGAATTTAGTAATCCAGCCCAAGCCTGCTTGTAAAGGCGAGGTCGTATCGCTCAATTCGTTGCCATACAAGGGAAAACCGGCTTCCAAACGCAAAGTATCGCGCGCGCCTAAGCCAATGGGTTTGATGCCGAACTCAGCTCCCGCTTCAAAAATCGCTTTCCAGATTTTTTCTGCGTATTCAGGATAGAAATACAATTCAAATCCACCGCATCCCGTATAACCGGTGTTGGAAATAATCACTTGGTCAACGCCGGCTATTTTCCCGGTAACGAATGTATAATAAGGAACTTGAGTCAAATCAATATCGGTCAGTTTTTGCAAGGTTTTCAAAGCCAGCGGGCCTTGTACTGCTAATTGCGCCATGTTGTCGGAAGCGTTTTCCAATTCAGCGCCTTCGGTATTGTTTTTCACACACCAATTCCAATCTTTTTCCAGGTTAGCTGCATTCACGACCAACATGTATTTTTCGAGTTCGTAATGGTAAACCAAAAGATCGTCCACAATTCCGCCCTTATCGTTCGGAAAACAAGTGTATTGCACTTTTCCAACCGGAACAACAGCCACATCGTTGGAAGTGATTTTTTGAACCAAATCGAAAGCCTTCGGGCCTTTGATCCAAAATTCGCCCATGTGCGAAACATCAAATACACCCACGCCGTTGACAACCGTATTGTGCTCGTCGATAATGCCCGAATATTCAATAGGCATGTCGTAACCGGCAAATTCATGCATCTTAGCGCTTAAGGCGTGATGAATGTGATTGAAAGGAGTTTTTTTCATGATTTGTTTTTTTATTTTGACGCAAAGGTACGGATTTTTCAGATAACTGCTAACTCCACAATTTTCACAATCACCTGCACCGCCTTCTCCATCGACTGAACCGGAACCCACTCGTAGCGTCCATGAAAATTCAGCCCGCCGGCAAAAATATTCGGGCAAGGCAATCCTTTGAAAGAAAGTTGCGCTCCATCGGTACCGCCGCGAATCGGGCGAACGAGCGGCGTAACACCGGCTTCCTGCATTGCACTTTTCGCCAATTCGATGATATGTTTCTGCGGTTCAACGATTTCGCGCATGTTGCGGTACTGTTGTTTAATTTCCAATGTAACGGTTCCTGCGGGATAAATTTTATTTAAATAATCGGTAATATCCTGAAGTTGCTTTAATCGTTGCTCGAATCTATTCCGGTCGTGATCGCGAATGATATACGACAAAGTCGCTTCTTCGACGGTTCCACCCATTCCGGTGAGATGGAAAAATCCTTCGTAGCCTTCAGTATGTTCGGGACGTTCCGTCACGGGAAGCATTCCGGCAAACTGCATGGTTATTAAGCTCGCATTAAGCATTTTATTTTTTGCGTAGCCCGGATGCACATTCAACCCTTTGACGGTAATTTTCGTGCTCGCTGCATTGAAATTTTCGTATTCCAATTCGCCGATTTCGCCGCCGTCCATCGTGTAAGCCCATTCGCAACCGAAAAGCGCGACATCAAATTTCGAGGCGCCCATACCGATTTCTTCGTCGGGATTGAACGCAATCCGGATTTTTCCGTGTTTGATTTCCGGATGATCAATCAAGTATTGAACGGCGGTCATAATTTCGGCGATACCGGCTTTATCGTCGGCGCCGAGCAAAGTTGTTCCATCCGTCACAATCAGATCTTCGCCTGCATGATGCAACAATTCGGGAAACATCTTCGGAGAAAGAACGATATTTTCTTTCTCGTTCAATACAATGTCTTTGCCATCGTAATTTTTCACGATGCGCGGCTTCACATTTTCGCCGGACATATCGGGGCTGGTATCCAGATGAGCAATGAAACCGATGGTCGGAATTTTTGCATCGGTATTGGCCGGCAAAGTCGCCATCAAATACGCGTGCTCGTCCAACGAGATTTCTGTCAAGCCCATGGCTTCGCATTCGGCTTTTAGCGCCTGCGCCAGAAGTATTTGCTTGCCAGTGCTTGGCGTGGTATCGGAGGTTTCGCTCGATTGGGTATCGAAAGAAACGTAGTTTAGGAAACGATTCAGTACTGTCATAATATATTAGTTTATTTTTTTGTTCTATTCTTCAAACAATTTCTTCAAATCAATTTTCAATCCTTCAAAAATCCCGACCGGCGCCTTCCCTTTCGTATAAACCGTTCCGGCATCGTATTTCCCGTTTTCCTGTAACAGAAAAACAGTGAGCGTTTTAGGCGGAGGGTCGATGGTCCAATACTCGCAAACGCCGGACGATTCGTAGAGGCTGAGTTTTTCGTCCAAATCCCGTTTTCGTGTTGAGGGCGATTGCACTTCCACAATCAAATCGGGCGCGCCGATGCAACCCTTAGCATCCAATTTGGACGGATCGCAAATGACACAAATATCCGGTTCAACGCAAGTATCTATTTGATCATCATCGGTTTCGCCGTTTTTCGGCAAACGAACATCAAACGGAGCATGAAAAACTCGACATTTACCTTTCCGTTTACGAATAAACCACCTGAAGAGAAAAGCCAAATTGAACGATATTTGAGCGTGCAACCTCGAAGGCGCGCTAAACAAATTGTGCACTACGCCATGGATCAATTCCCTGCGCTGGTAATCCTTCCATCCCAAATAATCGGCATAAGTATAACGACCTGATGCCGTTACATAGACCGCCAAAGATTCTTTTACGCTCGGCAAGCGCACACAATCCTCTTCCGAATATTCAAGAGTTTCGGCTTTTTCGGCAAGACATCTTCTATTTAATTCTTCTTCACTCATGATTTCTTACACCGCTCAATCTGCAAAGTCTTCGTCGGCTGATCGCACACATCCGAAGGTCCAAAATATTGAATCGGCCCCGGATACACATAATCCGTATTGACCGCCCACGCTTCGCGATTCGCCGCAAAAGTCTTGAACGGCGCACCGTCCAATTTCACTAAGGCTTTCTGAATCACCGGTTTCATTTCTCCATGACGACGTTCCATATTCATCATCATTGTGATAGGAACACCGCCGGCAATCCATTCGGCTGCAGGCGCAGTTGTGTTGCGAACCGACGACATATAGCCGGTTTTACCTTCGCTAATCAATCCGGCTGCCGTATAACCCAATGAGTAACAATAATCTGCATCATAATTGGATGGAGCTGCGCAACGTCCTTCGTAACCGAAGAAATGTACCTGAGTAGCAAATTTTCCAACATATTTGCCTTCTTCCGCCCACTCTGCCAAACGATTGCCAACCATTTCGGCCAACAGTTTTTCCGTTTCGATCAGCGAAACCTGAACGTTGCCGTGCGGGTCGCGATCCAAAGTCAACTGACGGGCAACAGTTTCCGGTAAACTCGCGTAAAGTTCCGAATTTTCCCTACTTAACTTGCGCTTGATGTATGTGCATTGTTCGCTCTTTTTAATCATCTTAAATTCGGAATCGTGATGCGCCAAAAAGTCGTTCAACTCGGTAATAAGGCGTTTCATGGCAGGAACAAATTCAATTAAACCTTCGGGAATCAGCACGGTACCGAAATTATTGCCGTCTTCGGCACGCCGGGCAACTACGCCGGCAATGTAATTGATAATATCGTCTAACGATTGATTTTTTGCTTCCACTTCTTCCGAAATAATACAAACATTGGGTTGCACCTGAAGCGCGCATTCCAAAGCGATATGCGAAGCCGAACGCCCCATTAACTTAATGAAATGCCAATACTTACGAGCTGAATTACAATCACGTTGAATATTCCCGATCACTTCCGAATACACTTTGCAAGCAGTATCGAAACCGAAAGAAGTTTCAATCCAATCGTTTTTCAAATCGCCGTCGATGGTTTTCGGGCAACCGATGACTTGCACGCCCGCGCCGATTTGCGCATAATATTCGGCTAATACACAAGCGTTTGTATTAGAATCATCGCCACCGATAATTACTAAGGCTTTGATGTTCAATTCTTTCAAAATTTCCAAACCTTTATCGAATTGCTCTTTCGTTTCCAATTTGGTACGTCCCGAACCAATGATGTCGAAACCGCCGGTATTACGGTATTGGTCGATAATATCGCCGGTTAACTCCATGTATTTGTGGTCGATCAATCCGCCGGGACCTAAAATAAAACCATAAAGGCGGCTACCGGGATTCATGTCCTTGATGCCGTCGAAAATTCCGGCAATCACGTTGTGGCCGCCCGGAGCTTGTCCACCGGAGAGGATAACTCCCACATTAACAGGCGAATATTGTTTTTTTTCACTTCCTGCTTCAAAAGTAACGACCGGCATCCCATACGTATTCGGGAATAATTTCTTGATGTCGTTCTGATCGGCAACCGATTGTGTGGGCGCGCCTTCTTTGATTTTTACAACTCCTTTTAATGTTTTCGGGACTTTAGGTTGATACTTCGCCCGTTCTTTTTGTAATGCACTTGTTGTCATATTGTATTGCGTTTTTAGATTCGATAAGGCCGGCAAATTTCGTCATTTTTATTGGGATAAAAAATAGTATTCCGAAAAAAATTTCTACTTTTGCCGTCATTGATGCAATCTTTCTGAATATGAATTATTACGAATTAAAATTGTCGATTCTCCCAAACACGGAAATTAATCGCGACGTGCTGTCGGCGGTACTGGCCGACGCTGGTTTTGAAAGTTTTGTCGAATCCGAACGAGGTTTGGATGCGTATATTTCCGGGAAAAATTACGACGAGGAAAAACTCGCCGAAACGTTGGCTAACTTACCGTTACCCAATACGTCCATTCAATATCGTATCGAAGAAATTCCCGATCAAAATTGGAATGAAACTTGGGAAAAACATTTTTTCGAGCCGATCGTTATCGACCAGCAAGTGGTGATTCACAGCTCGTTTCACATCGATGTCCCTCTCCTACCCTACGATGTGACGATCGATCCGAAAATGGCTTTCGGCACCGGTCATCATGCCACGACTAATCTGATGGTTTCGTACTTGCTGGAATTGGATTTGAATGGCAAATCGTGCTTGGATATGGGTTGCGGCACCGCC
>JAISKG010000232.1 GCA_031261015.1 Dysgonamonadaceae bacterium
AAAAAACAAATTCGCAATCTGCTTTGTTTCCAAAGTGTGATGCAATTGCGTAGGTGGGAAAAAATCATATTCGATCGCATAACCCGGTCGATAAATCTGAATATTCCGAAACGCGGGAATTTGCTGCAATGCTTGTAATTGAATCGAAAGTGGGAGCGACGAAGAAAATCCGTTCAAATAATATTCCTGCGTACGCTCGCCTTCAGGTTCCAAAAACAACGGATGCTGTGATTTATTTGCAAACGTCACTATTTTTGTTTCGATGCTCGGACAATAACGAGGTCCGATGCTCTGAATTTGTCCATTATATAAGGGGGAATCGGACAAGCCGTTGCGCAATACTTCGTGAACGGCCTCATTCGTGTACAAAGTCCAGCAACTCAGTTGCCTCAACGGGCGCGGAACAAAATCCAAATAAGAAAATTTGTGGAAATCGCCCTCCCCTACTTGCTCTTCCATCGACGAAAAATCAACGCTCCGTCCGTCGATGCGCACAGGCGTTCCGGTTTTCATGCGGGATTTCTCAAATCCTAATTCGAATAATTGTTCGGTAATACCGAATGATGCCGGTTCAGACATGCGACCACCGGAAAGTTGCGTTTTTCCGACATGCAATAAACCGTTCAAAAACGTGCCGACTGTCAAAACCACCGCTTGAGCATGAAATTCAACTTGCAAAGCGGTCTTCACTCCTTTTATTTCGTCCTTCGCGACAATCAGCTGTGTGACGACATCTTGCCAAACAAAAAGATTGGGCGTATTCTCAACGATTTCTCTCCATTGATTTATATATTTCGTTCGATCGCTTTGCGCACGCGGACTCCACATGGCCTGACCTTTGGAACGATTGAGCATCCGAAATTGAATCGCCGTCAAATCCGTGACGATTCCCATTTGCCCACCCATCGCGTCGATCTCGCGAACAATCTGGCCTTTAGCGATTCCGCCGACCGCAGGATTACAACTCATTTGTGCAATTTTGTTCATATCCATTGTGATCAGCAGCGTGCGAGAACCCAAACGTGCAGCCGCAACAGCCGCATCGCATCCGGCATGCCCGGCGCCCACCACAATTATATCATAATCAAAAGTCATAACATTTTCAAGGCTTGTTCTTCGCGTTCGCGCATCCGTTGTTCGTCCTGCGGCGTTTTATCTTTGAATCCGCATAAATGCAAAACGCCATGAATCATCACTCGATTCAATTCTTCCGCATAATCAGTCTGATATTTTTCGACATTAGTACGGACAGTATCCAACGAAATAAACAAATCGCCGGAAATTCGCAAATCTTCCGAATCATCAAAAGTAATGATGTCGGTATAATAATCGTGATTCAAATATTGTTCGTTCAAACGCAAGATCTCCGCATCCGAACAAAAAATATAAGTGATAGATCCGATTTTCCGGGAATGACTTTCGGCCACGCGTTGAATCCAGCGTGTAGTTTCCCGGCGTTTGATTTTGGGAAAGGGAACATCTTGCGAAAAATAAGATATGGCCATCGTTTTTGCATTATTCTAACGAACACAAAGTTACATGAAATTTTCCAATTTATACAGAACTGTAAAAATTTATGGATAAAAAATCCGTACATTTGCAAAACTCTTTTGAAAAATACGATGATCGAATGGCTACAAAATAATTGGATCGAAACGGTAGGAGCAGGGTTAGCCCTGTTTTACCTGATTCTGGAAGTTCGACAAAATTGGATCATGTGGATTATCGGAATCATCAGTTCTATATTCTATATCTATATTTTTTTCGAAGCGCAATTGTACGCCGAAACAGGATTAAATGTCTATTACGCCGCGATGTCATTTTACGGACTTTATTGTTGGAAATTCGTTCCAACAAAAGAGGAGAGGAGAGGAGTGCAGCAAATTTCCCAGTCACAAATAATTAAATCCGGAATTATCGGCGGATGTCTGTTTGCCGGATTGAGTTTTTGTCTGGCTCGCTACACCCATTCGCCGGTTCCGTTTCCGGATGCATTCATTGCAACACTGGGAATCATCGCTACTTGGATGACTGCCAAGAAAATCATCGAAAGCTGGTACCTCTGGATTGTATCTAATTTCTTCGCCATCGGATTGTATATTTATCAGCAACTTTACCCGACCAGCGTTTTATATGTCGTGTACGGAATTTTATCCATCATCGGATTGCGAGAATGGCGTAAATCGCTCATACAAAAATTATGATACCACTGATACAAAATTTTCAAACGGTGATTTTAGCCGATGGCTCTTTCCCCAAACATCCGGTTCCCTTGTCATTTCTACGAAGCGGCCGACCGGTCGTTTGTTGCGACGGCGCTATTAAAAACTTGCTGGCCGTCGGATTAGAACCGGATTACATTATCGGAGATTTGGACAGTATTTCTTCCGAATTGAAAAAACGCTTTGCATCCATCCTTCATCATAATCCTGATCAGGAAACTAACGACTTAACGAAAGCTGTTCATTTCTGCCTGAAAAATCAATGGACGAAAATCACAATCCTCGGAGCCACAGGCAAAAGAGAAGATCACACGCTGGGCAATTTATCTTTGCTCACGGAATACGAAGAAATCGTACAAGTGCAAGCCTTAACGGATTACGGAGTATTTACACCACAATTGAAATCCGTCGTTTACGAAAGCTACCGCGGCCAACAAGTATCCATTTTCAGCCTGACAAACAACACATTTTTGAGTTCGGAAAATTTACGTTATCCGTTAGAACATAGAGCGCTTACATCTTGGTGGCAAGGCACTTTAAACGAATCTTTATCCGATCAATTCAATATTCGAATGGATCAAGGTAAACTATTAATATTCAGGGAATATTTTTCCGGAAAAATCTGAACTTTTTCCTTAATAAAGTGTTATT
Organism: Dysgonamonadaceae bacterium; assembly: GCA_031261015.1. Classification (GTDB taxonomy): domain Bacteria; phylum Bacteroidota; class Bacteroidia; order Bacteroidales; family Azobacteroidaceae; genus Azobacteroides. Next base: position 2,874 of record JAISKG010000232.1, read on the forward strand.
AAATAACGAATTATTCACTTTAAAACAATACAATTATGGCAGACAGCACAACCGACAAAAGTATGATGTACCGCTTGATGAAAGAGCGCGGTGCGAATGCAATCGATGATTTGACAACCGGTTTAGTCAATAACATGAACTACAGCAACCATACGGTTTTGTATCCGAACGGTGAAGTAGAGGAGGGGCAGGGCGTTCTTCCCGAATGGTTTTACCCTGTGTATAAAGGAACTAACGGTTTCTCGGAATTGAATGCAATTATTCAGTACGTTTCGCAAGAATCGATCTGGGAAAATCTCGGCGAAATGATGATGGGCATCGCGATGGTCGAGATGAAGCATTTGGATAAATTGGGCGATCTGATCATGGGATTAGGTGGAAATATCGCCGATCAGAAATACGAAACAACTTACGTAGAATATGGAAAATCGGAGGAAGATGCTATAAGAGCGGGACTTAAGGCCGAAAAAGCCACAATCGAAGAATACAATCGCATTATCGACAAAATCAAACCGCTTCGGCAAAACGAAACGACCGAATTTTGCTTGGCGCTTTTGGCCAAACTAATCGCCGACGAACAATTCCATGCGAACCTCTTTGAAACCTGGCTCAAGGAAAATGTACATTAAGTCTTAACTATGGATTGCTTCGGGCTTTGCCCTCGCAATGACGCTACATAATATCCGTCATTGCGAGGGCAAAGCTCGAAGCAATCCATGAAATTTTCATAAAACTATATATAGAATTGGAAAATATCATGTAAATTTGATGCATCAATTGAAATAGCATCAAAATGAATAACAGATTGATTCTTTCCCTTTTCTTCTTTTCATTATTTAGCGTTTGTTTTGCCGATAATGAAGATTTATTATTTTCTCCTAAAGGTGTGGCCATTGTAAAAATAACGCTTCCTAACGGAATGGGAGCCAGTGATATACAAAAAGATGTGGACACTAAAGCATTCATGGAGATTGAAAATTCCGACAATTCTTCCTACGATTTAAGCGAATTATATTCCGGCGATATTCTAATCGAAGGACGAGGAAATTCTACTTGGGATTTTCCGAAAAAACCTTACAATATCGACTTAATCACCGATTCGGAAGAAGATAATCCTTCACCGCTTTTGGGAATGCCTGCACATCATAAATGGTGCTTAATTGCTTATTACGCAGATAAAAGCCTGATGCGTATTCCTTTAGCTTATTATTTGGGCAGTCAATTATCGGGATTACCTTATACGGCGCGATTAGTCTATGTAGAAGTTTATATCAATGGAATATATAGAGGATTATATAGTTTGTGTGAGAAAATTGCCCGCGATAAAAATCGCGTGGACATTAAAAAATTAGATGCCGAATCGGAAAATCTTTCGGGCGGTTACATTTTGGAAATAATCCCGAATGTGCGATTGCAATCCGGTGATAAACGTTTCACCATGAAAAAAAGCTCTTATACCAGCATGATATTTACTTATCCTAAAAACAAAAATGTGACCGACGAACAAATCGCATGGATCAAATCGTATATCAATGAGTTTGAGGATGTTCTGTACGGAACAAATTTCAAAGATCCGGTCAATGGATTCCGGAAATATATCGACGAAAATAGTTTTATTGACTGGTTTATTTTAAACGAACTGTCTCAAAATTGCGATGCCGCGATGTATGCCAGCGTATTTTTACATAAAGATCGTGATGGAAAATTATTCATGAGTTCGCCTTGGGATTTCGACATTGCTTTTGGAAATTATGAGAGTGAATGTCGATACGATTACGGATTTAGAATCAGAAATGCCTATTGGTGGAGCCGTCTTTTTGCAGACGAGCAATTCGCTAAAAAAATGCAGGAACGGTACGATGAACTCATGCCTTTGCTGAATAAAATTCCGATCATCTTAAAAACTAACGCCGAGTTTTTGGAACAAACCGGTTGCGTGGATCGTAACTTTGCTCAATGGCCGATTTTAGGGCAATACGTCTGGCCGAACGTCTTCCCTTATCCGACAAGTTTTCGCGGGGAAGTGCAACGATTTGTTGAATGGACGGCTTCGCGGCAAAGCTGGCTGTACATCAATTTTCCGGCAGATGATAGCGAACGGGAGCGGCGATTCAAATCGACCCGCCCGATCATCCGGGTGATGGAACCCGAAATATTTATGCAAGGATTGGGCGTTGAAGTGAAAGCATTGAAAACTTATACACATATTTGGATCTATAATAATGTTGAGGAAAATATCAACAACAACGAATCTTATGCGATCAAGAAAAAAGGAAAATATTATTTGCAATTTAGAGATAACAAAGGGAATAAAAGCCTTTATTCCTATCCGGTATCGTTGGGAGAAAAAAGCAATTATGATTATTTGAATATTACAACGCCTGCTGTTTCTTCGTTGAGTATTCAGATTTACCCAAATCCGGTTCGCGATTGGTTATTTATTCATTATCCATCGAGTAAATCGGAAATACATATCCGGTTGATGGATTTGAACGGTCGCGTGATTAAACAATCCGTCAGTTCGGACGAAAGTTTGGAATGGGATTTATCATCTACTGCCAATGGAGTTTACATTCTTCAAGTACAAAGCAATTCGGAAATTTGCAATCAAAAAATCATTATTTCCCATTAATTTTTTATATTTTCAGATTAAAATAAAATCATGAATGCCGAATTTATTTTACAAGAATTATTATCGGTAGCCGATTTGGAAAAAGCCAAATTTTTGCAAAAATTTTTCAAGACAGGCAAAGGTCAATATGCTGAGGGCGACATCCTGTTGGGCATCGTCGTCCCGTTGACGAGAGATATTGTCAAGCGCAGTCCTTGGCTTCCGTTCGATGAAATTCAGCCGTTGATTGATTCGCCGTACCACGAAGCGCGTTTGGCCGGTTTCTTATTGTTGGCCAAGCAGTTCAAGAAATCCAAAAACGAAAAAGAGAAAAAAGCCATTTTCGATTTTTATTTGAAAAATGCTTGCAAAGCCAATAATTGGGATTTGGTAGATGTGACGTGTCGCGACGTAATCGGCTCATATCTATTGGATAAAGAGGATAGGGGAGTGTTGTACCGATTGGCGGAAAGTGACAATTTGTGGGAGCAACGCATCGCGATTGTTTCTACTTGGACGTTCATCAAGCATCGGCAATTGGACGATACATTAACGTTAGCCGAAAAACTGCTGAATCACAAGCACGATTTGATGCACAAGGCCGTCGGTTGGATGCTGCGGGAAGTCGGGAAAAAAGACAGGGAAGCTTTG
>JAISKG010000089.1 GCA_031261015.1 Dysgonamonadaceae bacterium
TTTGCTGTTGTATTCCGCGCCGGCCGCCCAACGATCGCGCGTATGATTATCGAATTTTCCGGAATAAATTGAGCCACCCATACGTAAACCTTTGATCGGCTGCCAATAAGCGGTTCCGATAAAATCTTTGTGATTGTCGTTGTCTTTCACATCAAAGCCCGAACCATTAAAAAGTCCGGCGTAATATTCCAATTGATAAAAATCATTTTTAAGAAATAAACATCCGGACAATTGCACGCCGACGTCGCGCCCGACTTTAGGCACAACAATACCGTTCCGGTCAAATTGATTCACGTCGCCCGCGCTACCGCACATCGCCGAAGCCGATCGCGAAAACTGGATCGTTTCGATACGAGCCGGCGACATCGGATTTTCCAAAGTAAACGGAATTTTATATTGTCCTATACGTAAATTAACGGATTGCATTGGCGTCCACTCTCCATACAATTCATGCAATTTGGCATTCGGGCCGAAATCGTACATCAACATATAGCCGAATTGATTTTTATTGCCCAATTTGCCGGCAGCAAAAAGAATCACACGCGACACATCAATCGAATTGTTCGGATTTTCGCCGATAGGATGCTCCGTCAAACTATATACGATTTGCCCATAACCCGAAAGGCGGAAATTCTCGCTCTGAAAAGCGTTTTTAATTTTTTGTAACTGATTGTTTTCCTGCGCATTCAAAGTAGAAATCTGAGCAAGGATTAATCCAATGAGAAGTAGTTGTTTCTTCATATTTTATTTTTTATTTAAGATAGTCTTCCATTTACATAATCGTTTTTCCAGCAGGTCGATCGCAGAAAAGAACGCCAAACCTGTGAGCGATAATGCGACGATTCCAATCGCCATATCCTTGTAAGCCAAGCGCATCCATGCATCGACAATATAAAATCCAATGCCTTTGTCGGTTCCAAAAGTTTCGGTAAAAAACAGCACCGAAGCCGCCGTGCCGACCGCCACTCGCAGCGAAGTCAGCAAATCCGGCAAGATAGCAGGAAAAATCACCCAGCGCAACAACTGCCGCTGATTTGCGCCCAGCGAAATCAACACGTGAAAATCTTCGCGGGGAATACGCAAGACTGCATCTCGCACAGTCACAGTGACTTGAAAAACCAGAATCAGCACAATCATCGTAATTTTCGCCGATTCGCCGATGCCCATCAGCAGCATGACAACCGGCAGCAAAGCCAATTTCGGTATCGGATAACTGAAATACAATATCGGACTGCCTATCTTGTTGATTTTCGGAGAATAAGAAAGTAATAAACCGGCCGGAACGGCGATCAGAAAAGTCAAAAACAATCCTTCCGTCAACCGGACGACGCTCGCTAAAATATGTTCTCCAAATCCTAACATAACAAACGGTTAAAATCTTTTTGCGAAATAATTTCTCGTACTTCCGCCGGCTGATCGGAAAGCATGACAATATAATTTCCGACACGCGCCGCTTCCCGAAGATTATGCGTAACAAACAGTGTAGTAATATTTTGTGTTTCCCATAATTGCAAAAACAATTCGAGGGAACGTTCGGCCGTAAAACTATCCAACGACGAAAACGGTTCGTCCATCAGCAAAAGTTGCGGTTGCAGCATCCACGCGCGCGCCAAAGCCACCCGCTGCTGTTGCCCGCCACTCAATTCTTTCGGATAGCGATGCAATAAATCATTAATTTTCAATTGATTGATAATTTGTTCATCTTCAGAAGAACAGGGAATTTTCCGGATTTTCTTTCCCAGAAAAAGATTATCTTTCACCGTCAGCCAATCCAGCAAGCCGTAATATTGCGGAATGTATCCGATCGTCTGCTTCTCCGGATTAATCGGCTGTTTTTCCAGCAAAATTTCGCCTTCTTGTGGTTGCAAAATCCCGCAAATCGTTTTCAAAAGTGTAGATTTTCCGCAACCGGAAGGGCCAGTCAAACAATAAATGGCGCCTTTTTCTACGTTCAAATTAAAATTCCTCAAAACAGGAATTTCCCCGTAAGAAATAGTTATATTATGTAGAACAAGATAACTCACTGCTGTACAAAACGATCATCCAATAAATTTTCGTAAATCAGGTCTTTGGAAGGAAGCAGGCCTTTGCCACGCAACCATTCCTCAGTTGCTTGAATATCTTTAATTTCCGGCATTTTGGCTGGCGTATAATCGGGCAATTTCACCCAGCCGATCAAAGGTTCGGGAAAGCCGATGTCATTCACCAAAATTGGCTTAATATCTTCGATCGAATGATTTTTGATATATTCAACAGCTTCATTATAAGCAGTATAAAACGCTTTGACTTGATCAAATTTTTGATTGAGCGCCACGGTTTTGAACATAATTCCCGTCACAGCAAAACCCAAATCGTTCATGCAAACGAGCGTGCGTGCGCCTTTAGAAGCCGCGATCGTAATAAACGGATCGGGCAAAGCCGTCGCATCCGACTCGCCTTTCATCATCATTTCAAAGCGGATAGGGATTTTGTTAATTTCTTGTTTTTCAATTTGACCGGGAGAAATTCCGGCAGAAAGCAAAGCTTTCTCTACGCAAAAGTCAATCACCGTATTTCGTGAAACGCCGATTTTTTTATTTTGCAAATCAGAAATTTGACGAATTTCCGGTTGCGCGGTCATCAGGCAAAACGTAGCGTTGCAAGCCGAAGTCAGCTTCAGATCCACGCCGCCGGCACGTTGAAGAATTGCGCCCGTGTAATCAATCACCGTCCCGTCGATATTTCCGCTTTGGAAAGCCGCATCGCGATCGTTCGCTGAATAAAACTTCAGAATTTCCACATGAACGCCGTGTTTATCGAAAAATCCCTGCTCTTGCGCGACCGCCAACGGCACGTAATCCATCGACGACATCACGCCGATTTTCAACACATTAACTTGCTTATCCTGCTGTTTACAAGCAGAAAAAACAATTAAAAGAAATAGTAAAAAACAGTAAATACGGTGCATAATAATCATTTTTGAGAAGTGCAAAGGTACTCTAAAATTCGATAATTTTTGCTATTGCACTAAAAAATCATATATTTGTCGGCGTAACAATCAATGATGCTGATTATATCTGCATTACAGACCTTGCTCGTTATAAAAATCCGGAACATACGGACGATGTGATTCGGTAAAACTTAATCGGATTGCCATTCAGCAAATGCAAGTTTTACAGGAAGTTGAAAATAGAAAAATGCTGAAATAATTTGTATATTTGCGATCTAAATAATAGAAAACAGTAAAAATGGAAGTAGCGAATATTGACAATAAAAGCAATCAACTGTTGCAAGGTATTGAACACCTGATTGAGCAAACAGGCAGGCAAGTTGCGGTGTATCTAAACACCACAATCAGCCGTTTGTATTGGTCTATCGGCAATTACATTATTGCTGATATGCAACACGAAGCCCATTCTCAATACGGACAACAAATTGTTGCGACAGTGTCGCAACATTTGATGGAAAAATTTGGGAAAGGCTACACCTACACTGCCATAACACGAATGATAAAAGTGGC
>JAISKG010000098.1 GCA_031261015.1 Dysgonamonadaceae bacterium
AGTTTTTCAAAAAATTCATGATCATCCGGATTTTGTCTTTCGGCAACGCCATCGCCAGAAATTTCTTTGACAAGCGAAGCTTGATTTCCATCAAAGCGGAGTCGCGCTCTTTTGTATTATCAAGATTTTTCCCATCGAAAACGGAACGAACGATAAGGACGACCATCGCAAACGGATTGTTGCTTTGCAATAATTCTTCCTCGCTTTGCTGCGCAATCTTATAAACTTTATACCGGTAAACTTGTTCGGTATTTAAGAATTTCATTACAAATTGATTGGGACGAACTTTTCGATTATTTTCCGTCAAAATAGCATAAGCTGAAATCGGTCTATTGTATTTGTCCCAAATCCGGTAAAAGTAAGTGAACATTCGTAGCGGAAAATCTGTGCTATATTTCGCCTGTACTTCACAATGAATCAACACCCATTGTTCATCTCCTTCTTTCGTATAGACTTGCGCCAATTTATCCACAATTTTTACGGCGTATTCATCCTCTTCTTCCGTCGGGAATAATTGTGCCAACTCCTTGTCAAGAAAGGTGACACCTCGCTCGAAGTCGAAAATTTCATCAGCTTCGGGATGCATGAAACGCAGGAAATCATCGAAGACATCTTCCAGGATGCCTTTCCATAGATAATCGTTTTGGTGACGAAATTTCTTTGTCATTTCTTCCTTTCAAATAATATGCAAAGGAAAAGGTTTTTGTTCGGAAATTGGGTTTATATTAGGTTATTTTTAGGTTAATGGTGAGTTAAAATCAGCTATTTATCCCGTTAGAGATTGCCTTTCTGCCGATATTTTGTATCAAACAGCACAAAAAGTTGTAACGTATTTTTGACGTAATCGTTTTTTCTCAATGACGTAATATTGAATAACCGTTTTTAGAAGCTCAATCGTATCCTTTCCTATATTTGCACATAGATTTCTATTCCATCGAATATTTCATTTTAATTCTCAATATCATGACAAAAAAACGAACATTATTTGTATTCCTGATTTTGACTGTCTGTTTCTTGCAAGCATCGTTTGCTCAAATCCAAGTTGTTAGCTCGTGGCAAACTTCAGCCGATCAAAGCAAACGGTTTCAGAAACAGGACGCAGTCAATATCAATAACGGAGAAGGCAACAACAACACAAAAATCAGAATCAACGAAACGGTTACTTACCAAACCATCGACGGCTTCGGCTGGTGCATGACGCAGGGCAGCGCATATTGGCTGAAGCAGCTTACGCAAGCCAACAGAACCAATATTCTGAAAGAACTGTTTTCACTGGAAAATAACGATAAGTATGCCGGCAGCGCCTCGTTGCGCATTCCGCTGGGAGCTTCCGATTTGAGCGCGACTCCTTACACTTATCAGGACGACAAAAACAAGCCTTTCAGCTTGGCCGGCCCCGATCTGGACGACTTGATTCCGATTCTGAAAGAAGTGATCGCTATCAATCCCAACATCAAGATTATGGCTTCTCCATGGACAGCTCCGCGCTGGATGAAAAACAACGATCATTTCATCGGCGGTAAATTGAAAACCGATTGTTACGGACTTTATGCCGATTATTTCCTGAACTATTTCAAAGCAATGAAAGAACAAGGAATTAACATCTACGCTGTGACCATACAGAACGAGCCGCTGCACGACGGAAATAATCCAAGTATGTATATGACCAAAGAAGAACAGTACGATTTTGTTCAAAATCATTTGGGACCCAAAATGGCGGCAAGCGAATTTAAAAACATCAAAATCATCGGATACGACCATAATTGCGACAACACGAGTTATCCGATCCATGTAGCAGGAAGTCAATATGTGGACGGCTCGGCTTTCCATTTATACGGAGGAACGATCGACGCGTTGACCACCGTTTATAACGCTACTAAAAAGAATATCTATTTTACCGAACAATGGACGGGCGGCAATGCCGATTTTGCCGACGATTTCAAATACCATATCGAGAATGTCCAGATAGGTTCCGTAAGAAATTATGCTAAAACGGCTTATGCGTGGAATGTAGCTTCCGACCAGAATTGGAATCCGCATACGAATAACGGCGGTTGCGACCTGTGCAAAGGCGCGCTTACCATCAACAGCAGCACTAAGGCAATCACTTATCAACCTACTTTTTACACAGCAGCGCAAATGTCGAAAGTAGCCAGACCCGGCGCCCAAAGAATCAAATCGACTGTTTCCAACGATGGCGATTTGTGGGAAGTGGCTTTCCACAATCCGGTTGATAACACCACTTCTTTAGTGGTGTACAACAAAGGCGGCGGCCGGAAAACTTTTGATGTGGTACTGCTTAATGGAAAATCTTTTGCTTACTCGTTAGACGGAAATACGGTCGCTTCTTTGATTTGGTCTAACGGAGAAATAGATAATGGCGGAAACGGCAACAATCAGCAGTGGTTGTTTGATAACGCCGGGAGCGAAAATCAAATACGACTCTATCCCAATCCGGCTTCCGGTATGATCTATATGGAAGGATTAAAAACGACTGATCGTTACTTGTACAAAATTATCGGACTCAACGGAAGAGTGCTGCAAACAGCATGTTTGGAAAAAGGGACAAATATCATTGACACATCTTCCTTACAGCCAGCTTATTACATCATACAATTAAATAATTTGGCAACGGCGGAAATTGCGTTGCTGAATTTTATAAAAATCAGGTAATTCAACTTTTATCTCTTTATTAGCTCTCTTACCGGATTCAAGAACCGGTCTATCGGCCTCAAATCCTCGGTGATAATCTC
>JAISKG010000134.1 GCA_031261015.1 Dysgonamonadaceae bacterium
GTATTTCTATCCATCTTGCAATATTGTTAGTAGTTCATTTTTTATTTTGTTGATCAATGGCTGCTTGAATAAAACTTAAGAATAATGGATTAGGATTAACCACCGTGCTGTTGTATTCGGGATGAAATTGTGTGCCGAGATACCAAGTCAACGCGGGAACTTCCACAATTTCGATCAATCCAGTATCAGGATTAATGCCCGTACATTGCATACCGTTTTTCTCCAAAAGGTCTTTGTATTCATTATTTAATTCGTAGCGATGGCGATGGCGTTCCTTGATACGTTCGCTTTGGTAAGCCGCGTAAGCCTTTGAGTCTTTGGTTACTTGACATTCGTAAGCGCCCAAGCGCATGGAGCCGCCCATCACGGTCAGATTTTTCTGTTCTTCCATCAGGTCGATGATTTTGTGCGGCGTATGCGAATCCATTTCGGTGGAATTGGCGTCGGCCAGTCCCAGCACATTGCGGGCGTATTCGATCACCATGCATTGCATGCCCAGACATACGCCGAAAGTCGGAATATTATGTTCGCGCGCGTATTTTAATGCGACAAATTTACCTTCGATGCCTCGCTGTCCGAATCCGGGAGCGATCAGGATTCCATCCAAACCGGACAGGAGTTCGCCGGCATTTTTCTCCGTTAGTTTTTCGGAATGAATGTAGCGCAAATCCAATTTCCGCCGATGGTAAGTCGCTGCTTGAAAAAGAGATTCGTTAATGGATTTGTAAGCATCAGGCAATTCGACATATTTTCCCACCAAGCCGATTGTGACCGTTTCGGTTGCCGTTTTCATATTATTCAAAAATTCTTTCCAACGGGTCAAATCCAATGTTCCGGTCACGGGCAAATCCATTTTTTGTAAAATGATTTTATCCATTCCCTGCTCAGCCAAAATCATCGGCACTTCGTAAATACTCGGCACGTCGTACGATTGAATCACAGCGTCTTCGTCCACGTTGCAAAACAAAGCTACTTTGCGGCAAATCGCTTTCGATAATTCTTTTTCGGTGCGAAGCACTAAAATATTGGGTTGTATTCCCTGTTCCTGCAATAATTTAACCGAATGTTGCGTAGGCTTGGTTTTCACCTCTTTCGCCGCGGCAATGTACGGAACATACGTCAAGTGGATGCAGAGGCAATTTTTCCCCAGTTCCCAGCGCAACTGGCGTACGCTTTCGATGTAAGGCAGCGATTCGATGTCGCCGACCGTTCCTCCGATTTCGGTAATCACGAAATCGTACTTGCCCGTTTTTCCTAAAATTTTGATATTCCGTTTGATTTCATCGGTGATATGCGGAACAACCTGCACTGTCTTTCCCAAGAAATCGCCTTTTCGTTCCTTGTTGATGACGTTTTGATAGATGCGGCCGGTCGTGATGTTGTTTGCTTTGGACGTCGGAATATTGAGAAACCGTTCGTAATGTCCCAAGTCCAAGTCCGTTTCGCGGCCGTCTTCGGTCACATAACATTCGCCGTGTTCATACGGGTTGAGCGTACCCGGATCAATGTTGATGTAAGGATCAAATTTCTGGATTGTTACTTTGTAACCTCTGGTTTGAAGTAATTTACCTAATGATGCCGCCACAATTCCTTTTCCCAACGATGAAACCACTCCACCGGTAACGAAAATATACTTAGTTTCTGCCACTTGAATAAAATTTTGCCATTAAGCGCACAAAGTTACATTATTTTTAATGAGAATACAATTTTAATTTAACGTCAAATTGTTTGTAGTAAAAAATCTACCAAATCGTTTGTGCATGTTGAAAATTAATCATACCTTTGCCGTCCGATTTGCATTTTTAAAATAGAAAAATAAAAATAAAACAATATGAAACGGACATTTCAGCCTTCAAACAGAAGAAGAAAAAACAAACATGGTTTCCGCAACCGGATGGAAAGCGCTAACGGACGCAGAGTTTTAGCCTCTCGTAGAGCCAAAGGAAGAAAAAGATTAACCGTATCGGACGAATATCACGGATAATCGCCGGGAATTGAGTCATCAAAAAGGGGATAAATTAAAAGTTTATTCCCTTTTTAGGTTTTATCTTTCATTTTTTCGTACTTTTGTCTATTGTTAAAAAATACACGTATGAACTTTTTCAAGAAACATCCCATCATTGCTAATTTGTTGTTAGCCGCCTTGATTCTCTGTGGATTGATTATTGCCTTATTGTTTTGGCTGGATGCTTATACTCATCACGGAAAATCGGTGGAAGTGCCTGACGTAAAAGGTTTGCGAGTGGAGGAGGCAGCTCCTTTTTTTCACAATAAATCGTTGTTTTACGTGGTAGCCGATTCGCAATATGTGAAAAAAGCCAAACCGGGAACGATTGTCGAAACAATTCCACCGATCGGGACTTCGGTGAAGGAAGGGCGGACTATTTATCTAACAATCAGTGCGTTGACGGCGAAAATTTTTCCGATTCCCGATGTGATGGATATGTCGCAACGACAAGCTGTTTCGCTCCTCAACTCGTCGGGATTTGAGAATGTGCAAGTTAGAACCGTTCCGGGTGCTTTCCGCGATTTGGTTGTCGGATTGGAAACTTCGATGGGGAAAAAACTTGCTTTAGGCGACCGGATCCGAACAGATGTGACTTTGGTTCTATTAGTTAGTTCCGGGACCGAAGCGCCGGCAGAAATCGAATCGACCGAAGCTCCGGAAGCTGTCGACGACAATTGGTTCTGAGATAATTACATCATGGAAGAATGGGTTGCAGATATTGATTTGTTGTCTGAAGAATCTCTTTTTCTCGAAGATTCGGAAGCAGAACTGTTTGAGCATTACCGTTTTGTAGCCGATAAAGGACAGACTTTGCTGCGGGTTGATAAATTTTTGGTCGATCGCATTACCGGCGTTTCGCGCAACCGCATTCAGTTAGCCGCCGATGCCGGATATGTCCGTGTCAACGGTAAGCCGATTTCCTCCAATTACAAAGTGAAACCGCTTGATGTGGTGACGATCGTCATGGACCGGCCACGTCGCGAATTGGAAATCATTCCCGAAAATATACCTTTAAAAGTTGTGTATGAAGATGATGACGTGATGGTAGTGGATAAGCCGCCGGGTTTGGTTGTCCATCCGGGGCACGGCAATTATACCGGAACGTTAGTCAACGCGATTGCGTGGCACCTGAAAGATACTCCTTATTATAATGCCAACGATCCGCGTCTGGGTTTGGTGCATCGTATCGACAAAAATACTTCGGGCTTGTTGGTAGTTGCGAAAAATTCTGAAGCAAAAACGCATCTAGGCTGGCAATTTTTCCATAAAGAAACTCAACGACAATACGTTGCATTAGTTTGGGGAAGCGTCAAAGAAGATCAGGGTACGGTAGAAGGCGCAATCGGTCGCGACCCGAAAGATAAAATGTTGATGCGCGTGTTTCCCGGCGGTGAAGCGGGTAAACCGGCTGTGACTCACTACAAAGTTTTGGAACGCTTTGGCTATGTTACTTTGGTTGAATGTCGGTTGGAAACCGGGCGCACACACCAAATTCGTGTGCATCTGAAATACATCGGCCACACCTTGTTCAATGATGAGCGTTACGGTGGCAATGAAATTCTGAAAGGAAATCACCATACGAAATATAAACAGTTTATACACAATTGTTTCGACTTGTGTCCCCGTCAGGCCTTGCATGCGCAGACCTTGGGTTTTGTTCATCCGAAAACGGGGGAAATGATGTTTTTTGAAAGCCCCATTCCTGGTGATATGGCACAATTAATCGAAAAATGGCGTAATTACAGCAATAATTATGAATAATAAGAAAAATATAGCTGTTGTAGCGGGAGGTTATTCTTCCGAAATCGTGATCTCGCTGAAGAGCGCGCAAGGCATCGTATCGTTCCTCGATCCGGAGCGGTACGAAATTTATACAGTGCTTATTACCAAAGAAAAATGGATCGTTCGATTGGATTCCAATACGGAAATTCCGGTTGATAAAAACGATTTCAGTTTCACGGTTTCCGGCCGTAAAATTATTTTTGATTTTGCATATATCACTATTCATGGAACGCCGGGTGAAAACGGTTTATTGCAAGGATATTTCGATTTATTGAATATTCCTTATTCTTGTTGTAGCGTAGAAGCTGCAGCTCTGACGTTTAATAAATTTCATTGTACGCATTATCTCAAAGTTTTTGGCGTGCCGGCAGCTGATTCGATTTGCCTGCGGCCAGATGATCCGGTGGATGCAGAGGCGATTGTGACGAATTTAGGTTTGCCGGTTTTTGTGAAGCCCAACGATGGCGGATCGAGTTTCGGCACAAGTAAAGTAACTACTGTCGGTCAACTTCTTCCGGCTGTCGCTGCCGCTTTTCAGGAAGGTAAAGAAGTGATTATCGAGCGTTTCCTTCCCGGAACCGAAGTCACTTGCGGTTGTTATAAAGTAAAAGGAAAATCTGTCGTTTTTCCGGTTACCGAAGTCGTGAGCAAGAACGAATTTTTCGATTTCGACGCCAAATACAATCCGGATAGTGTGGAAGAAATCACGCCTGCGCGTATTTCCGAAGCATTGACCGAAGAAATTCAATCATT
>JAISKG010000220.1 GCA_031261015.1 Dysgonamonadaceae bacterium
AGTGATCCGGTTGATACTACGAATCAAAGTAGTTTTTCCGGCGCCATTGGGGCCTAACAAACCAAATACCTTTTGTTCAGGAACTTGAATGCTGACTTTGTTCAAAGCCAAATGACCGGAATATTGTTTTACGACTTCTTGTGTTTCTAAAAAAAACATGAATTTACGTATTTATAGAAGATTGATGATTGTATTCTTGAGCGACTTCGCACAATTGTTTGTACCATTCCTCGCCGAAACGGCGAATCAACGGTTCTTTCAAAAATTGATAGACTCGCGTTTGATTTTTTTTGCCTAAAATTCTCGCCGCTTGGCAAACGCTCCAACGATGATAGTTCACCGCTTGAAAACCTTGATACCGAGCCACTCGCACCGGATAAAGATGACAGGAAACAGGCTTGTAAAACGAAATTTTTCCTTTGCGGCAGGCTTTTTCCAATGCGCACAGGCAATAATCGTTTTCATCGTAACAAGTGAAAACGCAATCTTCGCCTTTTACGATGGATGTGACGTATTCTCCTTCCTGATCCAGATAAACAACGCCTTGTTTGTCAATAACTTGCTTCGCTTTCGGCGATAAATCGTCCCAAACGGCGGGTAACGCAGCCTCCAATTCGGCGATTTCACCGGCTTCGACCGGTGCGCCCGAATCGCCCTCCACGCAACAAATTCCGTGACAAGCGTTTAGATCGCAAGCGAAATATTCTTCGATTACCTCCAGACTGACAAGCGTATCGTAAATTTGTATCATCATTCTGCGTGCGTTAAAGGTTTGCCTCGAAAATGCTCATCAAATTTGCCGTTATCATAAACCAACGAACCATTGACGAAAGTTTTGACGACTTTATGGGAAAAAACCTTGCCTTCCAGCGGCGACCAACCGCAGTGATACAGCAAGTTATCTTTCGTCACCGTCCACGATTGATTCGGATCGACCAAAACCAGATCGGCGTAGTAGCCTTCACGAATGTAGCCACGGTCTTGAATGCTGAATAATTCCGCCGGAGCGTGCGCCGTTTTTTCTACGATCAGTTCTTCGGTGAAAACACCTTGCTTACATAGTTCTAACAGAACGGTTAAGGCGTGTTGCACCATCGGTGCGCCCGAAGCGGCTTGTAAACACGAGCCGGATTTTTCTTCTAAAGTGTGCGGCGCGTGGTCGGTTGCGATGACGTCGATTTTCCCGTCAATCACCGCTTGCCGCAAAGCCTCGCGGTCGGCGTACGATTTAATTGCCGGATTCCATTTAATTAAATTGCCTTTCGTTGCGTAATCTTTGTCACTAAACCAAAGGTGATGCACGCAAACTTCCGCCGTGATTTGCTTGTCTTTTAAAGGTTTATTTTCCAATAAAGAAAGTTCTTTTTCTGTTGATAAATGGAAAAGATGCAAGCGCGTACCGTGTTTTTTCGCCAAACGCACAGCTTCGGATGAGGATTTGTAACAGGCTTCTGTATTGCGAATTAACGGATGAAACGAAATGTCCAAATCTTCGCCGTAAAGTTCAATGAAATGCGCTTTATTGGCGGCAATCACGGCTTCCGATTCGCAATGAACGGCGATCGGCCGCTTCATTTCCGCAAAAATCCGATCCAAGGTATTTTCATTATCAACCAGCATATTACCAGTTGAGGCGCCCATAAAAACTTTCACAGCCATCACTTGTTGCGCATCCGCTTTTTTCAATTCTGCAAGATTATCGTTGGTTGCACCGATAAAAAAGGCATAATTTGCAAAAGATTCTTTCGCCGCGCGATCGAATTTATCCTGTAAAGCTTCGATCGTCACGGTTTGCGGCAGCGTGTTCGGCATTTCCATATAGGAAGTGATTCCACCGGCGACAGCCGCGCGCGACTCGCTGTGTATGTTGCCTTTATGCGTTAGTCCCGGTTCGCGGAAATGCACTTGGTCGTCGATCATTCCGGGGAGTAATAAAAGTCCGGTGGCATCAATTTCCGTATCGCTTGGATCAATATTGAGTGATTCCGAGGGTTTGGAGATACCTTGGATTCGCTCGCCGTCGATCCATACATCCGCTTGATAACGAGCGCCTTCATTGATGATTGTAGCATTTTTGATGCGAATCATGCCGTTTTCTTTTGAGGATATTGGTGAAACAAACTGTCCCATTTCAATTGAATCACTCCGAAAAGGGCTTCCCCGAAAATGCCGGTGTTCATTTTAGACGTTCCTTCCACGCGGTTGACGAAAATGATCGGTACTTCCTTCAAGACGAATCCGCTTTTGTAGGCCGTGTATTTCATTTCAATTTGAAAAGCGTAACCTTTGAACTTAATTTCATTCAAATCAATAGTTTGCAAAACTTCGCGGCGATAACATTTGAATCCGGCAGTCGTATCGTGAATCTTCATCCCGGAAATCAAACGAACATATTTCGAAGCGAAATAAGATAATAAAACGCGCGAAATCGGCCAGTTCACCACATTCACGCCTGTCACGTAACGCGAACCGATGGCGACATCCGTTCCATCTTCGGAACAGGTTTTGTATAAGCGTAATAAATCGTCGGGATTGTGCGAAAAATCGGCATCCATTTCGAAAATAAATGCATAATCGCGTTGCAAAGCCCATTGGAATCCGGCGATGTAAGCGGTGCCTAAACCCAATTTTCCGGCGCGTTCGATCAGATGCAAACGATCGGAAAATTCTTTTTGTAATTCCCTGACAATCAATTGAGTGCCGTCAGGGGAACCATCGTCGATCACCAAAATATCAAAAGTTTTCGGTAACGAAAATACTTTCCGGACGATCTTTTCGATGTTTTCCTTTTCGTTGTAAGTCGGAATTATGACAATGCTATCGCTCATTTTCGTATCGATGAAAAAAGGAACCCCAAAGATACAACTATTTGTTTATTATCACTACTTTTGTGCGAATTTTTAAATTTTGATATTGAAAGATAATTCTTTTTTGGCGATTTATGCCCGCCATCCGGGAGTGCAGGAGATTCTGGCTGCACTGTATCAATTGGTTCCTAAGATCTACGTGAGAGGTTTAATCGGATCGGCGCGCAGCATTGTAGTTGCGACGGTGTTTAACGAAAGGAAATCCGATTCGTTTCTGTGTATCCTCAATGACGAAGAAACAGCGGGTTACTTTTATCACGATTGTTGCCAAATAGTGGGAGAGGAGCGGGTGTTGTTTTTCCCGTCGGGTTATAAGCGTGCGACTCATCAGCGGAAGCCGGATCCGGCGCAAGAGATTTTGCGTACGGAAACGCTGAACCGGCTTCACAAATCGGTCGTTCCTTATTTGATCGTAACTTATCCCGAAGCTTTGGCCGAAAAAGTCGTTTCCAAAGACAATTTGGAACTGAATACGCTTTCGATACACAAAGGCGAACGCATCGACAGTTTATTCGTTGAGGAAATCCTTGATTCTTACGGATTTGAACGAGTAGATTATGTGTATGAACCGGGACAATACGCCGTGCGCGGATCAATTGTCGATGTTTTTTCATTTTCCAACGAATATCCTTACCGGATTGATTTTTTTGGAGATGAAGTGGAAAGTATCCGACATTTTGATGTCGAATCGCAATTATCGCGCGATAAATTAATGTCGATTTCCATTATTTCTTCGCAATCGAAACGAAACGATACTTCGTTTTTTTCGTACTTGAAGAAAAATACGCGCTTGATTTTCCAGCACGAACGCTGGTTGCACGATTACATCGCAGGTTTGTGGGACAAAGATCCGGCCGGCGACGAAGAGGCTTCCCAATCGCTTGAAGAATTTCGGCAGACTTTGGTTTCTCCGCAGGAAATGAAAAAGTTCACCGGCCAATTCCTTCAGTGGCATTTACTTACTCCGCCCGGCGCGCGTAATGTCGTTTATTCGTTTGCGATCGAACTGCAAACTTCTTTCCGGAAAAATTTCGATTTGGTGGCTTCCACATTCAAGCAAAAAATGGCGGAAGGTTACACCATCTATATATTGAGCGATAATGAAAAACAGATTGCGCGGATCCGTTCGATTTTTGAAGATCGCGGCGACCGAATCCGGTTTACGCCGATTTTAAACACTTTACATGAAGGATTTATCGACCATAATTTGCGGGTCTGTTTGTTTACCGATCATCAACTTTTTGATCGTTATCATAAATATACGTTGCGATCCGAGAAGGCGCGTTCGGGCAAAGTTGCCTTGTCATTGAAAGAAATAAAAGGCTTTCATGTAGGCGATTACATTGTACACATGGATCACGGCGTGGGGCAGTTCGGCGGATTGATTCGCATGGAAGTGAATGGGAAAATGCAGGAAGCCGTCAAGTTGATTTATTTGAATGACGATTTGATTTTTTCCAGTATTCATTCTTTACATAAATTGTCGAAATATCGCGGGCATGACAGTCAGCCGCCGAAGTTGCATAAATTAGGCTCGCAAGCTTGGGAAAATCTCAAAGAGAACACCAAGCGCAAGGTGAAAGACATTGCGAAAGAGTTGATTACGCTTTATGCTAAACGACGGGAAGAAAAAGGATTTGCGTTTTCGGCTGATACCTATTTGCAGCAAGAATTGGAGGCTTCATTCATTTACGAAGATACGCCCGATCAATTGAAAGCGACGAACGAAGTCAAAGCCGACATGGAAAGTCCGCAACCGATGGATCGCTTGGTTTGTGGCGACGTAGGTTTCGGAAAAACGGAAGTCGCCATTCGCGCGGCATTCAAAGCGGCGATTGATGGAAAGCAAACTGCTGTGTTAGTGCCGACTACCTTATTAGCTTATCAACATTACAATACGTTTCGCGAGCGCTTGGCCGATTTTCCGGTGAAGGTTGATTATCTGTCGCGGGCACGATCGCAACAGCAAGCCAAACATTTGCTCGAACAATTGCAAGAAGGCAAAATTGATATTTTGATTGGTACGCATCGCGTAGTCAGTCCCGACGTGAAATTCAAGGATTTAGGATTATTGATTATCGATGAAGAACAAAAATTCGGCGTGAGCCATAAGGAAAAGCTGAAACAAATGAAGACTTCGGTCGATACGCTCACCTTGTCGGCAACTCCGATTCCGCGCACTTTGCAATTCAGTTTGATGGGTGCGCGCGATTTATCCAATATTAACACGCCGCCGCCGAATCGTTATCCGATTCAAACAGAAATACATACTTTCAACGGAGATATTATCCGGGAAGCGATCGAAGAAGAATTGAGCCGGAGCGGACAAGTATTTTTAGTCAATAATCATGTGGCCGATTTAAAATCCTTGGAAAATTTTGTCCGGAGCGAAATTCCTGATGCTCGTATAGTTATCGGTCACGGACAAATGGAACCGGCACAATTGGAACGAATCATCACCGATTTTATCAATTATAAATACGATGTGCTGATTGCGACTTCGATTGTCGAAAACGGCATTGATATTCCGAATGCGAACACTATTATTATCAATAATGCTCAAAACTTCGGTTTGAGCGATCTGCATCAGTTGCGGGGACGGGTCGGGCGCAGCAACCGGAAAGCGTTTTGTTACTTGTTGGCTCCGCCGTTGAATACATTGTCGCCCGAAGCGCGCCGGCGGTTGCAGGCGATCGAAAATTTTTCAGAATTGGGTAGCGGCATTCATGTGGCCATCCAAGATTTGGATATTCGGGGCGCGGGCGATATGTTAGGCGCCGAGCAAAGT
>JAISKG010000231.1 GCA_031261015.1 Dysgonamonadaceae bacterium
CGGAAATCACAATTTGTCCCGGACAATTATAATTGGCGGGCACAACGATTTCGGGCAATTCGTTACAAATTTTTTCCACCGTTTCGTCGGGCAAACCTAAAACGGCAGCCATCGTTCCGGGCATAAGTTCGCAAGCTTTCTGCATGGCCAAAGCCCGTTTGTAAACCAAACGAAGGCCGTCTTCGAACGTCAAAGCGTTGGCGGCCACCAAAGCCGAAAATTCTCCCAGCGAATGCCCTGCAACCATAGCCGGTTGAAAATCATCACCTAAGGTTTTTGCCAAAATCACCGAATGAAGAAATACCGCCGGCTGTGTTACTTTGGTTTGCCGCAGATCTTCGTCGGTTCCTTCAAACATCAGATCCGTGATACGGAATCCGAGAATTTGGTTCGCTTGTTCAAACAGTTTTTCGGCAACGGGCGATTGTGTGTATAACTCTCGTCCCATTCCTACGAATTGCGCTCCCTGACCGGGGAATACATATCCTTTCATCTTTTAATTTTATAGTTATTTGTTAGCCGTTTCGTGAACGATCGCATCGATCACCGCCACGGTCGTAATATTCACAATGTCGCGCACCGAACTCTCAATGTCCGTGAAGTGAACAGGTTTGTTCAATCCCACTTGGATCGGGCCGATCATTTCGCCGTCGCCCAATTCCTGTAACATCTTTTGCGCAATGTTGGCGGAAGTTAAGTTGGGGAATACCAGCGCATTCACATCTTTTCCCAACAGGCGGGTGAACGGATATTTGCGATCGCGTAATTCCTTATTCAACGCAAAATTGACTTGCATTTCACCGTCGATCGCCAAATTTGGAAATTCTTTTTGCATCGTTGCGACCACTTCGTGCACATGCGCGGGACTTCCTTCCGTATCCGAACCGAAATTGGAATACGACAGCATCGCCATGACCGGCTCGCAGGCGAAAAAGCGAACGCCTTCGTTGGTTAATTTCGCTACATCGGTCAAAACGTTGGTCGATGGATTGCGATTAATCAATGTATCCGCCAGAAAAAAAGTTCCTTTTTTATTCGTCAAAATATGCATGGTGATGAAAGTGGAATAATCGTCGCGCATCCCGATAACTTCCTTCGCCACTTTGATTGTATTGGAATATTTGGTATAAACGCCTGTGATAAAAGCGTCTGCATCGCCCGTTTCAACCATCATCATGCCGAAATAGTTGCGTTCAAACATTTTATCCATCGCTTCGTCGAACGTA
The DNA here is from genome assembly GCA_031261015.1 of Dysgonamonadaceae bacterium. Lineage (GTDB taxonomy): Bacteria > Bacteroidota > Bacteroidia > Bacteroidales > Azobacteroidaceae > Azobacteroides. The sequence continues at coordinate 1,227 of JAISKG010000231.1, forward strand.
GCGCCTTCCCTTGCCCGCTTTTCAGCTAAAAGCGTGGCATATCTTCTTCGACGGTCGGCTTCGTTGTCGTGACGGAGATTGACAATTTCAATACCGGTCAAATCGACATGTAATTCGTTAGCTAATTTGATGATACGCTCGTCGTTGCCCAACAGGATCGGGTGACAGATTCCTTCGTCGCGTGTAATCGCGGCTGCTTTCAGCATGTTGGTGTGATTGCCTTCGGCGAACACCACGCGTTTCGGATTTTCTTTGGCCGTTTCAGTCAATCGACGAATCAACTTATTGTCGTAGCCCATCAAATCGCGCAAGTAATTTTCGTAAGCATTCCAATCGGTGATGGTTTTACGCGCCACGCCCGACTCGATCGCCGCTTTTGCCACCGCCATCGAAACGGAAGTCAGCAAACGCGGATCCATCGGTTTTGGAATCAAATAATCTTTGCCGAAAGTGAGTTGCGACAAACCGTATGCCGCATTGACCACATCAGGCACCGGCTCTTTGGCCAAACACGCAATCGCCTTGACGGCAGCCAATTTCATGTCCTCATTGATCGAGGTTGCCCGCACATCCAGCGCGCCGCGGAAAATATAGGGAAATCCCAATACATTATTGATCTGGTTGGGATAATCGGAACGGCCGGTCGCAAAAATCAGGTCGGGACGCGATTCTTTCGCCTTTTCGTAAGAAATTTCAGGATTCGGATTGGCCAGCGCAAAAACGATCGGACGATCGTTCATGCTCCGGATCATGTCTTCGGTCAACACATCAGCAACGGATAAACCCAAGAAAACGTCGGCATTCTCCATCGCTTCGGCTAAAGTATTGATGGGGCGATCGGTGGCGAAAAATTTCTTTTCTTCGGTCAAATTAGTGCGACGCGTGGAAATCACGCCTTTGCTGTCGCACATGACAATATTTTCCTTTTTAGCACCCAAGGCCATATATAATTTGGTGCACGAACTGGCCGATGCGCCTGCTCCGTTGACCACAATTTGCACTTCTCCAATCTTTTTTCCGGCTAATTCCAAGGCGTTCAGCAATCCGGCCGAGGAGATAATGGCCGTCCCGTGCTGGTCATCGTGCATCACCGGGATCGTAAGTTCTTCTTTCAGACGCCGCTCGATTTCGAAGCATTCGGGCGCTTTGATGTCTTCCAGATTAATACCGCCAAACGTCGGCGCAATCGCTTTGACGGCCTCGACGAAGCCATCTACGCTTTTTTCGTTTACTTCGATGTCGAACACATCAATTCCGGCAAAAATCTTGAACAGCAATCCTTTGCCTTCCATCACCGGTTTGCCGGCCAGCGCGCCGATATCGCCCAAGCCCAGCACCGCCGTCCCGTTGGAAATCACGGCAACCAAATTGCCTTTCGTCGTATAATCGTAAGCCGCATCCGGATTTTTCTCAATTTCTAAGCAAGGCTCAGCCACTCCCGGCGAGTAAGCCAAGGCTAAGTCCGATTGTGTACTGTAAGGTTTTGTGGGGATCACTTCGATTTTGCCCGGCTTGCCTTGCGAATGATATAGCAAGGCGCTCTCTTTCGTTACTTTTGCCATTTTATTTGTGCGTGTTAAAAAAGTCTTTCAAATCGGCAGCAAACTTACGCGAAAATACTTAGATTCACAAGCAGAAACGGAGGCTTTATCTTAATTTAACACGGATACAAACCCTATGAACGACCTAATCCAAGCTACAGCGATGACCCTCGAAGAAGTAAAAACAATCGCCGCCGAAAATTATTTTGCAAAATCCAAACATTCTCCATACCTTTGTGCCCTAATAGGCAAAAAAACTAAAACAAATTAGGATGAATCTCGGAGAAACTTTAACAAAAAATCATGTAAAATTTCCAACTAAATATTTGGAAATTAGCGGAATTATGTTAGAGAGAGAGAGAGAGAGAGAGAGAGAGAGAATCGCAGGTTAAATTTTTCAGCCTTCCTTCGCGTGCGCGTGCACGTTTTATTAAGAATATTCTTTTTAAAAAATACACAGGCTTGCTTCGAGAAATCGAGGCAGGCTTTTTTTGCATTGCGAGGTTTTGCCACGCACCGCGCAGAGACACAGACACCATACACCATCCGGAACTCCGTAGGAGTTCAACCCACTACGGGGTTGACGGAAGGACGTGGCATTGTCCTATACCCCGCGCTGCGCTCCGCTTGCACGGGGTTACCCATATTATGCGCCTTCGGCGCATTAGCGTCATCCCGCGTAGGGGCGAAAAATTTTTCGCCCCTACAACGCCGAAGGCGTTACATTTTAATAACCCCGTGCAAGCCGTCAGGCGCAGCTCGGGGTACACAGACACCATATACCATCCGGAACTCCGTAGGAGTTCAACCCTCTACGGGGTTGGCGGAAGGGCGTGGCATTGTCCTAAACCCCGCGCTGCGCTCCGCTTGCACGGGGCTACTTATCTTATGCGCCTCCGGCGCATTCGCATCATCCCCTGATCTCCTAAGACTTAAAGACTATAAGACTTAAAAACAATCACAATAATAACAACTTACTTAAAACAACAATTTTTTTATGAAACAAAAAACATTTAAAAACCGGAACAAGTTTAGAAACTTCCTCCTTTTCTCCTTCCTCCTTTTGCTGGGAGGAAATTTACAAGCCCAGCCGCCCTTGAAGGCAGGCTTTGTAAACAATTTTACCTTGCCGAATAAAATCGACACAATCAATGTATTAATGCAAAGCGAATTAGGCTCTTGCAACATTACCGGAATTACGGTGAACTTATTAAGTTCCGCCGCCGCGCCGGGAACCTTGCAACACGGAACGGCCGTTTTATCGACCGACGGTAATAAAAACATTATTTACACTCCTGCAGCCGGCTTTGTCGGACAAGACAGCTTAAAATACACAATTACCTGCGGCGTGAATACTTCCAATACAGGATTGGTTTTAATCAACGTGGACAATAAACCGGATGTGATTCGCGACGAAGCTTGTGCAGTTACGCCTCCGGCTATGGTCTGGGGCATCCAGATCGACTGGAAATCAGCTAAAACAAATGTGTCGTTTTTAGTAAATCCTATGGTTGGCGATATGGATGGCGACGGAATTCCCGAAATCGTTTGTTTTTCCAATATATCGGAATCGGGTATTCCAACTGCAGACACAGGACCATCAGTCGGATTGAGAACAGTTTATGTATATGATGGAAAAAGTAAAGCGCTGAAAGACAGTATCACATTGGTTCATGGTATTTCCAATTATGAAGCGACACCCTATGGATTAGTGAAATTACCCGACGGTCGGGCATTGTTTGTCGTACTAAGCTGGGATCGAATTTTGCGAGCTTATCAAACCGATGGTAGCGTCGCTTCCCTGACTTCCAATACTCCTGTATGGACGGCTACCGATGTGATTTCTACAAATCCCAAAGATATTGGCGTGAACTTGTTTTTCACCGATTTCAATCACGACGGCTGGCCGGAAATCTGCGTCAGAAACAAAATTTACGATGCCGCCACAGGAAAATTATTAAAAACAGCCAGCGGAGGATCCAATGTGGGAGCCTCGTGGGCACATTTCTCTCACTCGACGGGAAGGACGTTGTCTTCGCCAATCGCCGCCGATGTGATGGGCGATGCCAACTTGGAATTAATTTTAGGAAATGAAATTTATTCGGTCAATATTCAGAGCCGAACGGATACTACACAAAATTCGATTACGCGAATTGCTTATCATGCGCCACCTGCAAATCTTGCCGGCTATCCGGCTATTCCCAATGATGGCCATGCCCAAGTGGCGGATTTCAACGGCGACGGCCACTTGGATATTTTGATTACGCTCAGGAACGTTGCGCCTTCTGCCGGAGGAACCACTTCGGGTTATGTTTGGGACGTGTATAACGGCACCGTCAGCACTCCATTTCAGATTACAACCAAAATGTCGGGAAAAAGTTTTCCGCTAATTACCGATATGGACAACGACGGATTACTGGAAATTGCCATCATGACAGCTGTTAACGAAGATACCGACTATATCCGGTGCTACAAATACAATCCTTCCTCACGCACCTTCTCATTATTTTGGAAACTTCACCCCGACGAAGATTCCTATTCCAATGCAATGACCGCTTTCGACTTCAACCAAGACGGCTTACTGGAATTATTGATTACCGACCAGAAAGAAGTACGGATCTTCAACGGAAGCGGTAAAAGTCACATTACAGGAAATGATACGCTGAATATTTACCAATTGGCGGCCTTTCCTTTTGTAGAAACGACCATCATGCAAATTCCGGTGATTGCCGATGTAGATGATGACGGAAGCGCTGAAGTTTTATTTTGCAGCGGCAACACGGTGAATACGCTTCGCTCGATCGACCCCAACAGTCCCTGGGCGCCTGCTCGCGGTGTATGGAATCAATATGTTTACAACCCTATTTATGTCAACGAAGATCTGACTATCCCGCCTTATCCGCTCAATCCGGCAACCAAGTTTGTAGATAAGGATGGAAATTACCTGCAACCGTTTAATAATAGTTTGCAACAAGCAACTTTACTCAACAGAGAAGGAAAAATGCTGAGCTACGGTTCCGACTTGATCTTTGATTTGGATGTGCCGATCGTCTATTCCAATTATACCGGTTCGACTGTTGATGTGACGTTTAATGTCGAAAATACGGGAGATGCCGATTTTTCGGATGCTTTGGATATCAGCGCTTACGCCCTGCAAGCAGGTGCTTTCACCAAAGTACAAACTTACATCTTGAATATAACCATTCCGGCTGGAACGTCCGTTCCCATTAGTTACACGATCACCGGATTACCGGCAGGAATCGATCCCGCCAATGTGATGCAAATTCGTATCAACGAGTCGGATAACAATTTCTTGGTACCCGAATGTAACTATTCCGGCAACTTCAGTAAAGCTTTGTTTGGCTCGCCCGATTACGCCCTTTGCCCCGGCGAGCACAAAATAGATTTTTATCCCGGAAATAGCGGTTATTTATATGTTTGGTACAATTCCGATCCAACCAAAACGCCCAAACCCGCTCCGGTAGAAAGCGGCGATTCGCACACTTTTATAAAAAGTCCTTCCAAGCTTGTTGAGAAATTTTATGTGGAAGTCTATGACGGCCCTTCGTTGATGGATGTTTACCCAGTGACCACTTATCTTGTTCCCGATTCGTTGACTTGGATGGGCACCATCAGTTCCGATTGGAACGATTACCGCAACTGGAACTATCCGAATAATCCGCAACCGGCTGTCGTTAATGTCGATACCGTCAAATATCAAATCCCCGGCGAATGTACGAATGTATTGATTCCCTCCAGCCGTTCGATCTATCCCAATCTGAGCGCTTTTGCTAACGATATTCGCTCGAATGCCACTTGCAACAATATTTATTTCGCTTTCGGCGGAGAAGTTGCCCGAACCGATACGCTCAATTACAACCAAGCGTTTGTCGATTTGACGTTGAATACACACCAATACTACATGATCGCTCCGTCTTTGAAAAACATGTACACCGGCGACTATTACATTACTCAGCCCAATCCATGGTTAGACGATCGTTTGTATGAACCGATGTTCTTCAACGTGCCAAACCCGCAAACGCTAAAAACGGCCGTTAC
>JAISKG010000061.1 GCA_031261015.1 Dysgonamonadaceae bacterium
TCGACCGCGGCTATCAAGACATCGACAAGCGCCTGAATGCTTTGGGAGCGCGCATTACACGAATTTAATCCTTTCTTACTCACTATGATCGCACGCGAAGACTTGGCAAAAATCGGGCAATTCCACAAAACGCACGGAATCCACGGCGAAATCGTATTTCATTTCACCGACCGCTCGTTTGAAGACAGCGATTGCCCATTCCTCATTTGCGAATTAAACGGTATTTGGGTACCTTTCCGTATGGAAGAATACCGTTTCCGGTCGGACAATTCGGCTTTGGTCAAACTAAAAAACATGGATTCCGCGCAGAAAGCGAAAATACTTGTCAATCAAGCCGTTTATTTTCCGAAAAAACAGTTGCGGCAGGAAGAAAATAATCCTTATTATTCTTGGGAAGATTTCATCGGGTTTACTTTGATTGACGAGGAAAAAGGAACAGTTGGCGCAATTGTTGATGTGGATGATTCCACGCTCAACACTTTATTTATTGTTGAAAAAGACGGGGAAGAAATATATATTCCGGCGACTGCTGAAATGATGACACGGATTGACGAGGAGCGACGGGAGATTTATGTAGAATTGCCGGAAGGATTGATTGAATAAGTTATATAATCGGAAAAACTATTTGATGAAACAGAAAAAAGTTTTATCTTTGTTATAGAATAAAAAAGTTATGGAAACAGTAGTATTAAATAAAAGAAGTTCTAAAACAAAAATTCCAAAGGAAAAAATATTTATTGATATTCCACAATCAGATATGATATTCTTTAAGCTTTTTGCCGACAAAATGGGATGGTTTATCAATAGTAAACAAAATCTTTGGGCAGAATACATTAAAAACAGTCCTAAAAATGTTGATTTATCGGAAGATGAAATAATGTCGGAAGTCAGAGCCGTACGCTATGGAGAAATATAAAATAATCATTGATACAAACCTGTGGATTTCTCTACTTATTGGAAAAAGATTGTCGGAGTTACGTTTCTTGTGTAACAATGAATCTATTTCAGTATATATTTGCGATGAATTAAAAGCTGAGTTTCTAAGAATTGCTTCTCGTGAAAAAATCAGAAAATACACAACAGAAGAACGTATCACTCACACACTGGAATTGATGGAAGCCTCTTGTGTTTTAAATTCTATAACAAATAAGACTATTTCGCCCTATTTAAGAGATGCTAAAGATTTGTACCTGCTCGCTCTTGCAGACACAGTCAAAGCAGATTATATTTTGACAGGCGACAAAGATTTGTTGATTTTACACTCTCATCACAAAACCAAAATAGTTACCTATAAAGAATTTGAAACAATAATTAATCAGCCGACAAAAACCGCTTAAACCCTTCAAAATCCTTCCCCAATGCGACCGACCGCTTCTCCCCTTTCATAAATGCCTGCAACCGCTCCGGAATCTCAACGTTTTGCCCGATAATCGGCTCGACCGTATCCTTAAATTTCGCCGGATGCGCCGTTTCCAGAAACAAGCCGCGTTCGCCGGAACGAAGTCCTTGCCTTAGAGCCGCATAACCGCAAGCTCCGTGCGGATCCAACAAATATCCGGTCGTTTCATAACAGTTTTTAATCGTTTCCCGAATGTCTTCATCCGAACAGCTGTAACCGGAAATTATAGATGTAATCGACCGATAATCATGGTTAAATAAATCCAAGATTCGAGCAAAATTGCTGGGATTTCCTACGTCCATCGCATTCGCCAAAGTCTGAACAGAAGGCCGCGGCGCATAAACGCCGGTCTGCAGGTACTCCAAGAAAACATCGTTGCGATTATTGGCTGCAATGAATCGCTTGATAGGCAATCCCATACGCCAAGCGATCAATCCGGCGGTAAGATTACCGAAATTGCCGCTGGGCACGCAAATAACCGGATCGACTTCGATTCCCAACCTGCGCCACTGCGCATACGCATGAAAATAATAAAACGCTTGCGGAAGAAAACGAGCTACATTGATCGAATTGGCGGAAGTCAGCTGCATTCGGCTTGTTAATTCCGGATCCAGAAAGGCTTGCTTCACCAAAGCTTGACAATCATCGAATGTCCCGTCGATTTCGAGCGCGGTAATATTTTTTCCTAAAGTCGTAAACTGACATTCCTGTATTGGACTGACTTTCCCTTTGGGATACAGCACATAAACGCGAATTCCCTCCATACCCAAAAATCCGTTGGCGACCGCGCTTCCCGTATCACCGGAAGTTGCCACTAAAATACGAACATCATCAACTCCTTGCCGTTCAATAAAATATTGCAACACACGAGCCATGAAGCGCGCACCGACATCCTTAAATGCCAAAGTCGGCCCGTGAAACAATTCCAGCGCATAAACATCGCCGGCCGGAACCAGCGGCGTATCAAACGACAAGGTATCTTCGGTCAACGCTTTCACTATACGCGGATCTATATCTTCACCGAAAAATGCAACAGCCACTTCGTCTGCAATCTCATGAAAAGATTTCGCGGCAATCGTATCAAAAAACGAATCGGGTAAACGTTGGATGCGCTCCGGCATGTACAATCCTTTGTCGGGCGCCAAGCCGTTTACCACAGCATCCTGTAAATCGACTAAAGGACTTTGTTTATTCGTACTATAATAATTCATATATTAAAAAATGCTTTGATAAATTCATCTCCTTTTAAGTATCCGTATCCGCCTTGTTGCGCAGAAAATTCATCGAACGACGTCACTTCGTCTGCTGGTTGTCCGGGACGATAAATCACGAAAGGAACGGGAGTTGCAGTGTGCGTACGGATGCAACAAGGCGTCGGATGATCGGGAAGCAGGGCGATTGTCACCGGTTCGTCCCAAGATTGCAAAGCTTTCATCAAAGGACTTAAAACACGTTGATCTAAATATTCGATGGTTTTTATTTTCAAATCCACATCGCCTGCGTGGCCGGCCTCATCGCTGGCTTCAATATGTAAATAGACAAAATCGTGGATTTTTAAAGCCGACAAAGCCGCCTGCATTTTGCCTTCATAATTGGTATCGTATAATCCGGTGGCTCCGGAAACATTCACATTTTCCAAACCGGCATATATACCTAGACCTTTAATTAAATCGACGGCCGAAATCACAGCTCCTGAACGAATTGGATATTTTTCCGCCAACGTAGGCATCGCCGGTTTGTAGCCGGGCGACCAAGGCCAGATACTGTTGGCCGGATCTTTGCCCGCAGCTTCTCTTTTCCGGTTCACCGGATGATTAGACAATAGTTCTTGCGACCGGATAATCAGTTGATTCAGAGTATCGGCCGTTTCCTGCGCTTCCGGAATTGCGGCTCGAACCAGCACATCGCGAAACGCCGTCCCCGGCACATCATGCGGCGGCGTACAAATCACGTGTTTATTTCCGCCCTTGATTTTCAACAAATGCCGGTAAGCCACGCCGGGAAAAAAACGGATGGATTCCGTGCCCAACGATTCATTTAAATAGTGAATCAAAATCGCCGCTTCCTCGTTGGAAATATGCCCGGCCGAATGATTTTTAATGCAAGCATTTTCGATACAAATCAAATTGCAACGCATAGCTAATTCATTGCCTTCTACTGGAATACCCATACTTGCCGCTTCCAGCGATCCACGACCTTCCAACACTTTGCTGACATCGTAACCCAAAACCGACAAATTCGCAACTTCGCTTCCCGGATGCATTCCTTCCGGAATAGTTTGCAGAAGTCCGGAACGGCCTTGCCGCGCCAACTGATCCATTGCCGGTGTGTGTGCGGCTTGGAGAGGCGTGCGGTTGTTCAGCGCTTGTAGAGGTTCGTCGGCCATGCCGTCGCCGAGGAGGATGAGGTATTTCATTTTTTTTTAAAAATCTTTCTTTTTGCAATTGTTCCGTAAAGGTAGCAAGAAATTTTATTTGCATCCAAAAATTCGATGTATATTTGCATTTCAAATATTTTTTCGATAAAATTTAAAATTATGAAACATCTTTTCCTCCCCCTGCTGGGATTTCTTATCTGCCTGACCATTCAGGCTCAAGAGCCAGACTCCACAAAGAAATCCAACGAATTTCAATTCACCACCGTGAAAGCCTTGCCTATCACGTCTGTCAAGAACCAGTCCAGTTCCGGCACCTGCTGGAGTTTTTCCATGATCGGCTTTATCGAAGCCGAGTTGCTGCGCCAAGGCAAAGGCGAGCACGATCTTTCCGAAATGTTTGTCGTTCACAAAAATTACGAAGACAAGGCCAGGAAATATGTTCGCATGATGGGTAAAATCAATTTCGCGGCGGGTGGCTCGTTCGACGATGTGCTCGCTTGCATCAAGGAATACGGGATTGTGCCCGACGAAATTCAGACGGGATTATATTATGGTGAAGAAAAACATCGTCACGGCGAAATGGACCGGATTTTGGAAAAAACGATGGATGTGGTTGTAAGCAATCCGAATAAAAAACTTTCTACGGCTTGGTACAACGCGGTTGTCGGGATTCTGGATGCGTATCTGGGAAAATGTCCCGAACAATTTACCTATCAAGGAAAAACTTACACACCACAGACTTACGCACAATCGTTAGGTTTGAATTGGGATGATTATGTGTCGATTACTTCGTTTACGCATCATCCGTTTTACACGGCTTTTCCGTTGGAAATTCCGGACAATTGGCGTTGGTCGTCGTCTTTCAATGTTCCGAT
>JAISKG010000062.1 GCA_031261015.1 Dysgonamonadaceae bacterium
AAAAACAATATTTTGATTTCGGTGCGAAATGAAGACCTCAATTCTTTTACAGAAACGGTGAAAAAAATCTTTGCCAATCCGCATAATTATCCGACCGGTTATCATGTATTCCTGACGATTTTGGAAACCCGCATCGAATTCGACGCCGACATGATCGAAAATATTACGCAGGAAATTACCAATATGAGTAATAGCATTCAAGATGCGGACGAAGATGCTTTGTTGGAAATCAAGAACTTACAGGAACGCACCATGATGTTTCGCGAAAATATTATCGACAAGCAACGCGCAGTATCCAACATGTTGCGCAGCAATATGATTCCCGACGATTTACGACCGAAGCTTTCAATTTTGATTAAAGATATTAATTCGCTGCTGGAACATATCCGCTTCAGTTTCGACCGTTTGGATTACTTGCAGGATACTTTCCTCGGTTTGTTGAATATTGAGCAAAACAAAATCATCAAGATTTTTACGATTATTTCGGTTATTTTCATGCCGCCGACACTTTTTGCGAGTATTTATGGAATGAATTTCGATATAATGCCCGAATTGCATTGGGAAGGAGGCTATCTTTTTGCCTTGGGTTTGATGGTCGCTTCCGTAATTGTTATTCTTTGGTACTTCAGAAGGAAAAAATATATCTAATTAATTTTCAATATTATGAAAGAGATTTTCTACATCATAGGATTTGTTGCTTTATGCTTTATCGCCTATAAAGTCATGTCTAAAGTGAAGGATACGCCCAATGAAAACCTTGATAATAAGGAAGATAAACTTGAAGAAGACGAACAACCGGCAGAAACAGAACAATGAACTATTCGATCCGACAAATAGCCCAAATCATTCAGGCTCAATCTAAAGAGTGGCAAGATGACAGAGTTCAAATTTTATTGACCGACAGTCGCTCGCTGCTTCAACCGGAAGTGAGTTTGTTTTTTGCTTTGTTGACCGACAACAACGATGGACACAAATACATTCACAGTTTGTACGAAAAAGGCGTTCGCAATTTTGTGGTGCAGCACGAATTTACCGGAATGGACCAAATGCCGGATGCTAATTGCTTGTGGGTCAAGGACACATTAATTGCTTTGCAAGAACTGGGCGCGTATCACCGACGTCAATTTTCGATTCCGGTGATCGGTATTACCGGAAGTAACGGAAAAACGATTGTGAAAGAATGGTTGTATCAATTGCTTCACAATCAATTTTCTATCGTTCGTTCGCCGCGCTCGTACAATTCGCAGACAGGCGTTCCGCTTTCGGTTTGGCAATTGACCGAACAAACCGAGTTAGGTATTTTTGAAGCGGGAATTTCCTTGCGCAACGAGATGGATCGCTTGGTTTCGATTATCCGGCCGACCGTCGGCATTTTTACTACGCTCGGCGAAGCGCATCAGGAAAATTTTGCTTCGCAGGAAGAAAAATGTTTGGAAAAATTGAAATTGTTCGAATCGGTCGAAAAAATTATTTACAACGAAGATCAAGCTTTGGTAAAATATTGTATTTTGCAGAAAGGCCTTGAAAATAAGACTTTTGCATGGTCACGAGCGAATATTCAGGCGCCACTTTTTGTTACAAAAATTGAAAAAGCGATTGATCATACGATTATTGCTTATTCCGTTCGGCAACAGTCTTCTCAAGCGATTCAAATTCCGTTTACCGACGACGCTTCGATTGAAGACGCTATTCATTGCCTTGCTTTGATTCTGTATTTGTATCCGAATCAAATTGCTTTGACAGACCGTTTTGAGAAATTAGATCCGGTCGCGATGCGCTTGGATGTGAGCAAGGGCATTCATAATAATACGCTGATCAATGATACTTACAATTCCGACATCAATTCGTTGTCGATTGCCTTGGATTTTATGGCGCGGCGTTCTACCGACCATTCGATGAAGCGGACATTGATTTTATCCGATATTTTGCAATCGGGAATGGTGCCTGCTGCTTTCTACTGCAAAGTGGCAGAGTTGGTTACGCAAAAAAGTGTGCAGCATCTGATTGGCATCGGGCCGCATTTGATGTCGCATTCCAATCTTTTCGGGATGGAAAAAGAATTTTATCCGACTACCGAAAGTTATTTGGATTCAGGCAGATGGCGCAATTTGAAAGATTCGGTAATTTTGATCAAAGGCTCGCGCAAATCGCGCTTTGAACGCATCGCCGAGCAATTGGAAGAAAAAGCGCACCAAACTGTGCTTGAAGTGGATTTAGATGCCGTGATTCACAATTTGAAATATTTCCGCTCGCTTTTAAAACCCGGTACGAAAGTGATTTGTATGGTAAAAGCCTTCGGTTACGGTGTTGGCTCCTATGAATTGGCTAAAACATTGCAGGATAGGGGAGCAGACTATCTGGCGGTCGCTTTGGCCGACGAAGGCGCTGAGTTGCGCCGTGAAGGAATTACAATGCCGATTCTGGTGATGAATCCTGAGGAACACGCCTTCAATACCTTGTTTGAAAATCGATTGGAACCTGAAATATACAGCTGCAACCTGTTGGACGCCATCATCCGCGAAACCGGCCGGCGCGGCATCCTGCATTATCCGATTCATATTAAATTGGAAACAGGAATGCACCGCTTGGGGTTTGAAGAGGCTGAGATTCCGATGATTGCCGAAAAATTGAGTGTGCAAACCGGTGTCGTTGTCAAATCGGTTTTCTCGCATTTGGCGGGAAGCGATTCGCCGGCATTGGACGATTATACGCGGGGGCAAATCGCTTCGTTTCAAAAGCAATCCGGCGAATTGGAACGGCTTTTGGGTTATCCCTTCCTGCGACACCTTTTAAATTCCGCCGGAATCGAGCGTTTTCCCGAAGCGCAATTTGATATGGTGCGTCTGGGAATCGGTCTGTATGGAATTTCTGCCGTGAACGACAAGGTTTTACGTCCGATTGCCGTATTGAAAACCCGCTTGTTGCAAATTCGGACGATGAAAGCGGGCGAAACGGTAGGCTATGGTCGCAAAGGCGTGCTGATTCGAGATTCCGTGATTGCCTGCCTGCCGGTTGGATATGCCGACGGCATCGACCGGCGTTTGGGAAATGGGAATTCCAATATATTGATTAATGGAAATTTATGTCCGACGATCGGCAATATTTGCATGGATGTTTGCATGGTGGATATTACCGGCGTAGCGGCGAATGAAGGCGACGAAGCTATTCTTTTCGGCGATCAAATTACGATTCGCGATTTGGCGGAACAATTAGGCACGATCCCGTATGAGATTTTGACGTCGATTTCGCCGCGCGTGAAACGAGTATATTATAAGGAGTAGGGGAGAATTGAAAATTGAAAGTTGAAAATGAAGCATTGCTATTGGTTTTGGTTGTTTTTGGAAATGATGTGGATCGCGCCGGCTTTTGCGCAAGAGGTGAACGACGCCGGTTGCACGAAAAACAGATCGATGGTCGAGGGTTATTTTAAATCGATAGATAATAATAAGGAGTATTCGCCCAACGAAAGAATGGTCGCAGCGGCCAAGTATTTACTTCAAACGCCCTACGTAGCAGGGACTTTGGATAGCGATTCCGGCGACGAGCAACTGACCATTGATTTTTGCGGTATGGATTGCATGACTTTCGTCGAGAGTTGCATGGCGTTGAGCTATGCTTCCCAACTGCCTTATCAACTCTCGTATGATGATTTTGTTAGGGAATTGCAATATATTCGTTATCGCGACGGACGGATCCAAGGATATACTTCGCGCTTACATTACGCTACCGACTGGATTCACAACAATGTAGCAAAAAAGATGATTGAAAACCGGACGGACTCTTTAGGTGGAAAACCTTTTCAGCCGAATGTGAATTTTATGACCACTCACCCGGATTTATACACCAGATTGAAAGAAAATCGCGGCAATCTGGAAACGATGAATCAAATTGAAAACCGCATCAATCAATCGAATAACAATTATTTCATCCCCTGTAGTCAAATAAATGCCACATCCTCGCTCATTCAAAGCGGCGACATCATTTTTTTCACCACAAATATTCCCGGATTGGATGTGGCGCACGCCGGTATTGCTTATTGGAGTCAAGGAAAGCTTTGCCTGATTCACGCTTCTTCTACGGCTAAACAGGTGGTAATAAGCGATCAATCTCTCAGTCAATATTGCCGGTCGAAAAAATCTTTTACGGGGATCATCGTTTTACGAACCTTACCGGTGATGTTTACTACGATTGAGTCGGACTAATCAAAATAATTAAAAATAGAATTATGGAAACCGTAAGAACTACGTATTTAGGCGATTTGCGCACGGAAGCCCTTCATCTTCAATCGGGAACGAAAATTATAACCGATGCGCCGGTGGATAATCACGGCAAAGGGGAAGCTTTTTCTCCAACCGATTTGTTTGCCGCTTCGTATGCAAGCTGCGCTTTAACAATCATTGGAATCGCTACTCAAACTCACGGATTTAATATTGACGGAGCGGTTGTCAAAACGACAAAAGTGATGGGCGAAAATCCTCGCCGTATCGTGGAATTGATCGTGGAATTTACTTTCCCGCCGAAAAATTACAGCGACAAAGAACGCAAAATTATTGAAGCGGCAATCAAAACTTGTCCGGTGGCCAACAGTTTACCGGCAGAATTGAAACTTACGCGGACAATTCATTGGTAAGTTGCTTTGTCAGAGTAATAAAATCTTCAACGGATAATTGTTCGGGGCGTTTATCGAAAATGGAATTCTGCAGGAAGGCGCTGTCTTTTCCAACGAGCACGCGAAGGGAATTACGCATCGTTTTACGCCGTTGATT
>JAISKG010000155.1 GCA_031261015.1 Dysgonamonadaceae bacterium
GGGTAAAATTCAAAAACTTTCAAAAGGAAAATTTTACAAAGCGCGAAAAACGGAGTTGGGTTTATCAAGACCGCTCGCTCGGCAGGTTGTTAAGGATTTACTCGAAAAAGACGGAAAACCAATCGGGTATCTGACAGGATACTCTGTTTATAACTCGCTCTATTTAAGTACCCAAATTTCAAATACGCTACAAATTGGCGTTAATAAATATCGCCGCGCCATAAAAAGAGGACAGTACAAAATTGCGTTCGTTGTGCAACCAAATACTATTAGCAAAAACAATATAGAATTGTTGCAGATATTAGATTCTGTGCGCTTTATTGCTCAAATACCGGCAACAACTCCCGATGAGGCGTGTCTGCGTTTGTTGCAAATTTTCAGGGAATTGTCGCCCGAAAAACAAAAACGGCTTGTGAGATTATCCTTAAAATATACAGATTATGTACGCGCTTTATGTGGCGCAATATTGGAACAAATCGGGGCTGACATGGAATTGCTTAACAGATTGAAAAAATCGCTGCGAGGAATAACGACCTATAATATTCCTGTTTCAGAGAAAGCATTAACGACAAAATCAGAATGGAGGATTGTATGAATTTGCACGAAAACAAAGTTTTATTTTCGGATTTAATACACGATGCTTCGGAAACACTCGAAATAGACGAAGTGTATATCGAAAATGACTATTGGATAACGCGCTCCCTCAAACGAATGGCGCAAAATGCCAATACGGAAAAAGTCGTTTTCAAGGGCGGAACTTCGCTCGCTAAGGCATACTGGCTTACCAAGCGTTTTTCGGAAGACATTGATATTGCCGTAATTGATGCCGACAGATTTTCTGGTAATCAACTGACAATGCTGATAAAACGCTTGGCGAAAGATATGGCTGAAGGGTTGGAAGAAAATGTTGTGCAGGGTGTAACAAGTAAAGGTTCGCGTTTTTACAAAGCAATTTATCTCTATCCGCAACTGACAAATTTTGCGGTCTCCGTTGTCAATACAGGACAACTGCTAATCGAAATCAATACTTATGCAAATCCGTATCCGTACATTAAACAGGAAATCAACTCATTTATTTCCAATTATCTGACAAGCATAAACCGCAATGATTTGATAGAAAAATACGGATTACAGCCTTTTTCGCTGAATGTGTTGGACAAACGGCGGACGGTCATAGAAAAATTGGTATCACTGTTTCGCTTTTCATTTTCTGAAAATCCGCAAATTGCACTGTCTGCAAAAATTCGCCATTTCTACGATTTGTACTATTTGGCAAATGATGCCGAATGTGCAGCATATATTCAAACAGCGAATTTCAAAACCGACTTCGCTGAACTTTTAGAACACGACAAACAGGAATTTGATACACCTGCGGGTTGGAACGAAAAAGTAATAACGCAATCGTCGCTTGTTACCGATTTTCCATCGCTGTGGAATTCGTTGCGAAATACCTATCTTGCGGAATTGCCGAAGTTGGCGTTTGTGCCGATACCGAATGAGAAAGAGGTGGTAGAGGTATTTGAGAAAATTGTGGAACAACTTACAAGGTAATAATATTGCCGTGCCGCCGTGAATGGCGAACTGTGGCTCTTTGGCTATTATCGGCATAATGTCGAGCAATATGGGGTCGGTTTTACCGTTTTTTCCACTAACAGTGAATATCATGCAATCAATAATGTAACAGAACAAACTGCTTTGCGAGATATTAAAGCATTAATTGAAAATGCGTAACCGAAAATTCTATCGGGAGTATTTTTTGTAGTCGCTGAAATGTAGTACCTTCGTGGTGTAAAAAATTACTATGCTGATCGAACGCATTTCCATATTAAATTTCAAGAACATTGAGGAAGCCGAATTGACCTTTTCCCCGAAAATGAATTACTTGTTCGGAAACAACGGCATGGGAAAAACCAATTTGCTCGATGCGCTGTATTATCTTTCGTTTGCGAAAAGTTGCACAAATCTAACGGATTCTCAGTCGATTAAGCACGATGCGGATTTTTCCGTCCTGCACGGTT
The DNA here is from genome assembly GCA_031261015.1 of Dysgonamonadaceae bacterium. GTDB lineage: Bacteria > Bacteroidota > Bacteroidia > Bacteroidales > Azobacteroidaceae > Azobacteroides. The sequence goes on from JAISKG010000155.1 coordinate 2,019, forward strand.
TTTATCAAAACGAGTCTTTGCCGGAAGAAATTTATTGCGGTGTAAAACGCAGGCAGAAAAAAACATTTAAGCGGAATAAGAAGGAATACGAACGTCTTTCGGAACATATCGGATTGATTCCCTTAGTGTTGGTTTCGCCTTCAGACAGCGATTTGATTCGGGGTGGCAGCGAAGAGCGCCGAAAATTCGTCGATATGCTGATTTGCCAATATGATCGCGCGTATTTGCAGGCTTTGATTCGTTACAATCAGGCTTTGCGGCAGCGCAACAGTTATTTGCGGGAACAGGCTGGGGCGATCGACGATTCGCTGTTCGACATCTGGGACGATCAATTAGTTGCTCATTCTGAAATTATTCATTTGAAACGCAAGGAGTTAGTCGCTGAATTAAGTCCGATTTTCCAACAATACCATCAAACGATCTGCAAGGCTGGCGAAACGGTTTCTTTGCAATACGAATCGCAACTCAACGATCGTCTGCTGGCAGAATTACTGCGCGAGCGAAGGGAAAAAGATAAAACCTTGGGATATACGAGTTGCGGTATCCACAAAGACGATTTTAATTTTCTGCTGGATAATTATTTAATCCGGAAAGTAGGTTCGCAGGGACAAAACAAAACGTATTTGATCGCTTTAAAGCTGGCGCAATTTAATTTGCTGGTACGCAAAGGTTCATCGCTTCCTTTGCTTCTTTTGGACGATATTTTCGACAAATTGGACGCCGACCGTGTGAAGCAAATCATGCACTTGGTAGCGCAACCCGAATTCGGTCAAATTTTTATCACCGACACCAATCGCAAGTAATTGGACGAAATCCTCGAAGGTGTGCCTTCCGACTATAAACTTTTTCAAGTTAACAATGGAATAATCAAAGAATTACAATGAAACGGACGGATGCACAATCGTTGTCGTCGGTATTGGACAAGTTTTTTGAAGAAAACCGGATTTTAGCAGAAAAATTGGCGGAAACGCGATTAATGGATTCGTGGGAGAAAGTTTTGGGTCTGCCGGTGATGCGCTATACCGGCAATTTGTTTATCAAAAATAAATGTTTGTATGTGCAAATTAATTCGTCGGTTGTAAAAAATGAATTGCTGATGTGCCGGGAGCGGTTGATTCGGAATCTTAATAAGGAGGCAGGGCGCGAGGTGATTTATAAGATTGTGTTTACTTAAATTTGTATTTTTCCGCCACAATCGCTTCCTTCGCCGCATATCCTTTCTGAATAGCCTCAATCGCCTTTTGTATCATCGGATCGCCTTGCAAATAAACCTTGAAAAACGCCTCTTCTCCAAAGAAATCACGAACAATGCAAGCGTAGGTGACCGTCAAAATCTGATTGGCCGACTTGGCGATCAGATTGCTGCGCCGCTTGATGCCTTTGTGTTCCGCATAAATCACTATATTATTTAGAATCGGTTGTGTTTTCAAAAATGCCAACAAATCTTTGTCTGTTTTGAAGCGGCTCAAAATCTTGTGATTCTCTTCGGAATAATCGAAAGCAAACTGATTGAAAATGTCGTGATTTTCTAACTTCAAATAATATGTGGTAAGCTTGGAAGTATCGAGCGGAACGAAAATATCGGGCATGATGCCGCCGCCTCCGAAAACCGTGCGGCCATGAACGGTTTGATATACCAAAGTTGAATCCTGCTTCAGACTATTTTCAAAAAAACCTTCTCCGTTAGCGAGTTGATTGAGCCATTCGCGGTTGTATT
>JAISKG010000170.1 GCA_031261015.1 Dysgonamonadaceae bacterium
AGTGATAGCTGCCTTGTCGTTACTGTTTTTGTCGCCCTTGTATATTTATTTGATGATCAGGGTTCGTCGCGATTCGCCCGGCCCGATTTTCCTAAAGCAGGAACGAATCGGTTTTCACAGTAAACCATTCATTCTCTATAAGTTCCGAACAATGTACGCCGACGCAGAGAAACACGGACCGACTTTATCTTCGCTCAACGATTCGCGTGTAACGCCTTACGGCCGCTGGATGCGCAAATACCGATTAGATGAACTACCGCAATTCTGGAATGTGCTCAAAGGCGATATGTCGCTGGTTGGTCCGCGTCCCGAACGGATGTTTTACATCGAAAAAATTGTGAAAACCGCACCGTATTATTATTTGTTTCATAATGTTCGGCCTGGAATTACATCCTGGGGAATGGTTAAATTCGGATACGCTTCTACCGTGGAAGAGATGATTCAACGCATGCAATACGATGTTTTGTATTACGAAAATATGTCGATCGCTTTAGACTTGAAAATACTTATTTATACGATAAGGACAATTGTAACGGGGAAAGGCGTTTAAAAGCATTTGATTAAATAAATGGAAAAAAAGACTTGGTTTGATCGTTTGTTGGTTTGGCGAGAAAAGCACATCAAAGAAAAGCATTTCATCCTGATTTTAAGTCTGATGATTGGTATTTTGACGGCTTTGGCGGCTACTATTCTGAAAACGTCGATTCATTTGATTCAGAAGTTCTTGACGGAAGATATTTCGGTGAGCAATGCCAACTATTTATATCTGATTTATCCGGTGATCGGGATTTTGCTTTCCGGCTTGTTCGTCAAATACATTGTGAAGGATGATATTGGGCACGGTGTGACGAAAATTCTTTATGCCATCTCACAACGGAAAAGCCGGATCAAACCACACAATACATGGTCGTCGCTGGTGGCAAGCTCGATCACCATCGGCTTCGGCGGATCGGTAGGAGCAGAGGCGCCGATTGTGTTGACCGGCTCGGCCATCGGTTCCAATCTGGGACGATTGTTTAAAATGGAGCAGCGCACTTTGATGCTTTTGGTCGGATGCGGCGCGGCCGGAGCGATTGCCGGCATTTTCAAAGCGCCGATTGCAGGGATGCTTTTCACGATCGAAGTATTGATGCTCGATTTGACGACTGCTTCGGTGCTTCCTTTGCTAATTTCAGCAGTAACAGCCGCTTGCGTGTCGTACATCTTGACAGGGACGGAAGCGATGTTTCAATTTAATCAAACGGAAGTTTTCGATTTAAATAGAATTCCTTACGTTTTGTTGCTCGGCGTCATTTGCGGACTGATCGCTTTGTATTTCACGCGTGCCATGATTTGGGCCGAAGGGATTTTCCGCCGCTTAAAAACATTTTGGAAAAAGTTTTTCTTCGGGTCCATTATTTTAAGTATATTGATTTTCTTGTTACCGCCTTTGTACGGAGAAGGTTACGAAACCATCGGAAGCTTGATCAACAATCAGTTCGAGCATCTGATGGATGGCAGTTTGTTTTATAGTTTGCACGAAAATAAGTGGGGATTCATTATTTTTACACTCTTCATCATTGTCTTGAAAGTTTTTGCATCGAGCGCAACAAATGGCGGCGGCGGTTGTGGCGGAATTTTCGCGCCCTCGCTGTATTTGGGTTGCATCGTCGGATTTGTTTTTGCCTTTGTTTTTGATAATATATTACCGCATTTGCCCGGCAGTTATTTGCCGGCTGCCAATTTCGCCTTGATGGGCATGGCCGGAATGATGGCTGCCGTGATGCACTCGCCGTTGACGGCCGTTTTTCTAATTGCCGAACTTACAGGAGGTTTCGCACTCTTTTTGCCTTTGATGATTGTCACGATCAGCGCCTATTTCACGATTTTGCTTTTCGAGCAACACAGTATTTATACGATTCGTCTGGCACAAAAAGGGGAATTGTTGACGCACCACAAAGACAAGGCTGCGCTGATGCTTCTGAACCTGGATAATGTGATTGAACAGGATTTTATGGCCGTGCATCCAAGCATGAGTCTGGGCGATATGGTGAAAGTGATTGCCCAGTCGCCGCGTAATGTGTTCCCGGTGATTGATGCGCAAAATGTTTTACGTGGCGTGGTTTTGCTGGATAATATACGCAACATTATGTTTCGTCCCGAACTTTACCAGCGGTTTCATGTCAAGAAATTTATGATCTCGCCGCCGGCCAAAATTAACATACATTTGCCTATGGAAAAAATTATGCAAATTTTCGACGATACCAAGGCTTGGAATTTGCCGGTCATTGACGATGAAGGAAGATACTTGGGTTTCGTATCCAAATCGAAAATATTTAATGCTTACAGGGAAGTTTTAGTAGAACATTTTTCGGATGATGTCTGATTTACGTATCGTTTTTATGGGAACTCCCGACTTTGCCGTCGAGAGTTTAAGCGCTTTGATAGAAGGTAGTTATAATGTCGTGGGCGTGATTACGATGCCCGACAAGCCGGCGGGTCGCGGATATAAAATTCAATATTCTCCCGTGAAACAGTATGCTTTGGAGCACAATTTGCCTTTGTTGCAGCCCGATAAATTGAAAGATCCGGAATTTTTGGAACAATTACGGGCGTGGCGCGCCGATTTACAGATTGTTGTCGCTTTCCGCATGTTGCCGGAAGTTGTTTGGAACATGCCGCGTCTGGGAACTTTCAATTTGCACGCTTCGCTGCTGCCGCAATACCGGGGAGCCGCGCCGATTAATTGGGCGATTATCAATGGGGAAACGGAAACCGGCGTCACTACTTTTTTATTAACTCACGCCATTGATACGGGACAAATCCTTCATCAGGAGCGCATTCCGCTTTCCGAAACCGACGATGCCGGTACCATACACGATCGCTTGATGCGCCTTGGTAGCCGTTTGGTCATGCAAACTGTTGATGATCTGTCGAATGGAACCGTCAAGCCGGTGCCTCAGGAACAATTCGTTCGTGAAGAAAATGATTTGAAACCGGCTCCCAAGATTTTCAAGGAAACTTGCCGGATCGATTGGAACCAACCGGCCAAAGTTGTTTTCGATTTTATCCGGGGGCTTTCACCTTATCCGGCCGCTTGGACGGAATTGACAACTTCGCAAGGCGAAATACTGTCGCTCAAAGTTTTCGCTTCGGAAAAAATCGAGCAGGAGCATGCACTTTCGCCCGGAACGCTCGTTTCCGATGGAAAAACACACTTGGATGTCAGCGTAAAAGACGGATTTATCCGGTTGACAAGCATTTGCCCGGCCGGAAAAAAACGGATGACGGCTGAGGAATTTTTACGGGGATATAAAGTGTAAAAACGCATGAATCAATTGACAATGGCAAAACATAAAATTTATAAAGCATTTCTTCTACTCGGCTTTTTCTTGCTGACATCGTTCCCGATTGCCGGACAGGAAAATTTTTACGAAAGGCTGGCCGATTCTACACTCGTTTTGACGAAACAAAAAGTGCAATACGATCCGAGTTATTTCCGAATTCCGTATCCTAACGGAGATGTGCCTGAAAATAAGGGAGTTTGCACGGATGTGGTGATCCGCGCTTATCGCAAATTAGGCATCGATTTGCAAAAAGAAGTGCATGAAGACATGAAAGCGAATTTTGCAAAATATCCCAAAATCTGGGGCATGAAAACGACGGATACGAATATCGACCACCGCCGCGTACCGAATCTTATGACTTTCTTTTCGAGGCAAGGGACAGTGAAGCCAAAATCCACTGAAATAAAAGATTACGCTCCCGGAGATATTGTTTGCTGGGATTTGGGGAAAGGAATCAGGCACATCGGCATTGTAGTCAATAAAAAATCAGCGGATAAGCAGCGGTATTTAATCGTTCACAACATCGGCGGCGGGCAAGTGATGGAAGATTGCTTGTTTCGGTTTATGGTTATTGGGCATTACCGGTATAAAAAAGACTAAAAAGGTGCATTTACCCAATATATTTGTTGTTAAAATCAAATCATTTCAATTTTTATTCAAATAATTTGTTTGTAAACTTTTTTGTTTGTATATTTGCCAAACAAATTTGATGGGAAAATGGATTTTAATGAATGCGGAACGTTAGAACAAGGAATCGTCGAAATAATATTATGATACTAAACAAGAAACAATTATCAGCAGCCCAAAAAGGTATTGATGTATTAATAAGGAAAATCAATACGTTAAATTCTTCGAGCGAAGTATTTGATGTTATGCAAGTTCATGCATGGAAATGCCGAATTGAAGATTTGACCGAAGAAATCGAAGAATTCAAACAACTGGAAAACGCTTCGGAATTGGAATTTTCAAAAGAAAATCTATTAGAAGCAATTATCAGTCTGCGCGTTGCTTCGGGTCTGACGCAAAAACAGTTAGCTGAAGCTATTATGGTACAAGAACAACAAATTCAACGCTACGAGCAAGACTATTACCGCACAGCAAGTTTTGAGCGAATTGTTCAAATATTGCGGGCTTTGAGCCAAGATATTCAACTGAAAATTGATTTGAAAAAAGCAAAGGTAATACGTATGTTTCCGTCAGTTGAGCAAGACCCTAAAGTTGTGCAAATGATGAAAATTGTACAAGAAAGACAAAGATTAGTCGTTTATTAATAAATGAAGCCAATATGAAAACAGTCACTTTCTATTCCTATAAAGGCGGCGTTGGGCGCACATTAGCCGTCGTCAACATTGCCAACCGTTTGGCGGAATTCGGCAAAAAAGTGTGTGTGATGGATTTCGATTTGGAAGCGCCCGGACTCAATCATAAATATAAACACAATATTGATGAAGTAAAACAAGGATTAGTGGATTATATCTATGAATTTGCCGTCAATGGTGTTGTTCCCGGTTCTATCGGCGATTATGCCAAGGAAATTACAAAATATAAATATACGAATGAAAAAGATTTAAAGAAGCGTCAAAACAATATTATCTTTATTCCGGCAGGCAATCCGGAAAGCGGCGAATATTGGAAAAAACTGTCGCATATCAGTTGGTGGAATTTATTTTATGAAGCAAACAGTGAAGGTATCCCTTTCTTTCTGGACTTGAAAGAAAAAATCAAAAAAGAATTTAATCCTGATTATTTATTAATCGATACTCGCACCGGAATTACGGAAATCTCGGCAATCACTATGTCTATTTTAGCCGATTCGATCGTACTTCTTGCCGTTAATAATGAAGAAAATATTTGCGGTACGCAACGTATTATCGAAACTATTACAAAAGAAGAAAATAAGCTGTTGGGCGTTGACAAAGAAATACATTTTGTTTTAACTCGATTGCCGCAAATAGCTTCTCCCGAAGAATGGACAAGAGATGAAAATATTCAGAACGGAGTTAAACGAAAAATAGAAGATGCTTTTCAAAATTGCGGACAAAAACTGAATAGTTTTAATGTGATTCATTCCAACAAAGAAATCGCATTGTATGACAGAGTAACAGTGAATTATGATCTTGACGGAAAAAATCAAAGAAAAGACTCAACACCTTCGATTTCGGCTGAATACCTATCTCTTTTCGATTCTTTGACGGAAAATGATTTGACAAAAGAAGAAAGAGAGAGATTTAATAATTTGAAGCGGGCAGAAATATTATTGCAATATATTTATGATGATTCATATAAAAATTCTCCTGACTTATTAACGAAATTAGATGAAATAGAAAAATTAGCTCCTCGACTACCCGAAATTAACCTTTTGCGTGGGACCTATTTTTATAAGCAAAAAAAATACGAATATGCGATTAAATATTTTACAAAATCAATAGAATTAAATGAACCGTTGGGGCGAGCATTATTAAATCGGGGAGAATCTTATTTATCGTTAAGAAACTATCAAAAAGCATTGGACGACTACAATGAATATGTTTCTAAAGATTATAAAGAACATAGGATTTACGCTTTAATTAATAAAATAATTGTACAAAAACAATTGGGTGTTGATCTAACCATTCTTATTATAGAATTACAAGAACTAATAGGAAAATATCCTAATAATTCTGATCTCTATAATACTTTAAGTTGTATGTATCGAGAAAAAGGAGAATATGATTCAGCTCTAACACACATATATAAAGCAATAGAATTAAATCCTAATTCCGGTATTCTTTATTCTACTTTAGCCGAAATAAATTTTTGTCTAAACAACAAATTGGAATTTTATAGAAATTTAGATGAAGCGCTAAACAAAAGATTTAATTTAGAAGGTATAGAGAAAGATACCGAGGATATAAAAAATATTTACAAACAAGCATCAAGTGACCCGGAATTTGTCAGAATTCTAAACAAACACAATAAAGCTTATTTTATAGATATTCTAAATAATTTAGTACATGAAGAAAATTAACCTGATTACACTATTTTCGATAATTTGCATCCTGTTTTCCTGTGCCAAAGCGCCCTACGAGGTTCGCTCCGTCGAATCCGCACGTATCGCGATCGACAGTACATGGGATGCCAAAGCGAATCCGAAAATGCTTGCTTTAGTCGAATCTTACAAAAAACAATTGGATTCGGAGATGAATGTGGAAATCGGCACGGCCGCCCAAACCTTGGAAAAAGGTTTTCCGCAAAGTCTGCTCAGTAATTTTACGGCTGATGCCATGAAAGAAACGGCTAACCAACTGTGGAGCAATGTCGATTTTGCCGTGATGAACATGGGCGGATTGCGCGTTTCTTTAAACAAAGGACCGATTACGATCGGCAGCATGTATGAAACTTATCCGTTTGAAAATCAGTTGGTACTGCTCGAATTGCAGGGAAAAGACGTCCGCTCGTTCTTTGAATTTGTTGCGTTCAACGGAGGCGAAGGATTATCAAACGGAGTCCGTCTGGTGGTGAAAAACCGTGCGATCGAATCGCTCGAAATCGGCGGCAAATCGTTGGATGAGAATAAAATCTACCGCATTGCAACGATCGATTTTCTGGCTGCCGGCAACGATCACATGGAAGCGCTCACGCAAGCTGTCCGCGTAACTGATTCCGGCAGGCAATTGCGAGATTTTATGATAGATTATGTAAAAAATTTAACCCTCAAAAAACAAGAAGTCAATGCAAAACTCGATGATAGAATTACGATTCGTTAAATGGATGCTTGCGTTTCTGCTGGTTAGCGGACAATTACACGCGCAAGAAACAAAAAATCTGGTTATTTTGCACCACAACGATACGCACAGCCGTATCGAACCGATGCCCGGCAGTCACGCTACGTATCCCGGTTTAGGAGGAGTCGTCCGGCAGGATGCTTGCGTAGGCGAAGTGCGCAAGGAAAATCCGAATGTGCTGCTTTTCCACTGTGGCGATTTTTTCCAGGGAACACCTTATTTTAATGAGTTTGGTGGAAAAGTGGAAATCGAGTGTATGAATTTGATGCGCTACGATGTGGTTTGCCTTGGGAATCATGAATTTGACAACGGTTTGGATAGCTTAGCTGCCAGGATTCGCGAGGCGCATTTCCCGGTTGTAAGTACTAATTTGGATTTTTCCGGAACCGTTTTAGACGGATTGACAGAGAAATACGTGATTTTGGAACGCAATGGTTTAAAAATCGGCGTGATCTGAT
>JAISKG010000242.1 GCA_031261015.1 Dysgonamonadaceae bacterium
AATACCTCTTGGGAATTGACGACATTAAAGTGGCTTCGGCGTCTCTTCCTACCGATTTGATTGCAGGTAAAGCATTTACTAACTACACTCAACTACCATTCAGGCACGCAGCAGGAAAAATCAATTTCAGTGCATTGGTTAAAAAGGAAAATGCAACTTTGCTATTTCCTGCTGAATTAAACGTAACAGTTGCCGGTACGAATTATCAGGGAAGCGCTTCCATTCCTACCTCCCTCGGTGGCGTAGAAGAATTGTTTACGGCTTCTCCCGCTTTCTCTCCCGCAGAAGCAGGGGAATATACGGCAAATTTCACGGTTGTATCGGATGGCGAAGAGAATGTATCCAACAATACGACTACAACATCGTTCCGGATTGGTAATTCCGTATTCGCTACGGAGAAAGGAAATTTTACTTATGGGATAAGTGGTAACGGAGCCAATGCAACCATCGGAAATCTTTATGAATTGAAAGTTGCCGACATTATTAAATCGTTTTCGATTGCTTTTGAAACGGTTACCAGTATGAATTTTACCGTTTCAATTTATTTAATAAATCCGGCAAACTATCAGTATTCGCTTCTCTATACATCGCAAACGTTTAACAGAAACGTTGCTACTAAGTATAATTTTTCCGAATTTGTATTTGATATGCCTCAACAATTGGATCCGGGATTGTATTTATTTACGGTCAATCAGCTTACTTCTACCGGTATGCAGATTGCTACCGACGGACAACCCGGTACGGTTTATTCGCCGGAAGGTGAAGGTACTACTTTATTAGCTTATAGTACGTTGGGGAATCTGGGTATTCGGGTAAATACGGTTCCAACTATGCCGGATTTGGTCATCACCGATGTTACTTCGTCCGCTTACCGTCAAACGCCAATCAAGCACCTCGGAGATTTGAAAGCTTCCGTTAAAAACATCGGGAAAAACTTAACAACCCCGGCTACCTTAAACGTAACGGCAAAAAATACAGAAGAAGTAGCGGTATATTCCGGCAGTGCAACAATTCCTATTACTTTAGGAACTACAGCACAATCCTTTACGGCTTCGCCGTCCTTTGCACCCACCACTACGGGATTATTGCACCTCGTTTTTGAAACCGTATCTCCTGACGGCGAAGGCGATCCAAGCAACAACAAGGTCACTTCCAATCCTTTTCTGATTTCCAACAACACATTTGCTACCGATAATGGTGTTTGTACCACGACAACCGGTGTCGGACATACGGATCGTAACTTTGGTTATGTATTTGAATTAAAACAACCGGATGTCATCACGGCTTTCCAAGTTGCTTTTAAAAGTTTAGACTACGTTTCACGCTTTGTATTCCGGATTTTCAAGGTGAATAATACGGGTATTGCCTTTGAATCGGAGACTCCGCTTTTCGAATCGGAGCCTTTCGACAAAAGTGATGTTACGACATCCGGCATATTCTATGACTTTCCAATCGTGCCTAAAGCCCTCGCTGCCGGAAAGTATTTCTTTGCCATCTATCAATTAGAAACCGGTATAAGTGTTGCGAGAGATACCGATGCAGGAGGGGATTACTATGTATATGATCCGGCTTCAAGACAATTACATTTTTGTTCAGAAACTGTAGGAAACATACATAATATCATGTTTCGGGTAAATACCGAATGGACTGAACCCGAAGACAATAATATCCATTCAATAGACGCTTCTTCTTCAGCGGTATATCCCACCCTTACCAAAGGGATTATTCATGTAAAAACAGCGGGAAAAGCGACCATCAAACTAATCGATCTTTCCGGTAAAACGTTGGCAAGCTACTCATCCACCGGCGAACGGAGCATTGATTTGAATTATGCCAATGGTATTTATTTTGTAGTAGTTGAAAACAGCAAAACGGTTTCTACCCACAAAGTGATTCTGCAAAAATAACCCTGTAACAGCTTTATAAATTATACAGCAGAGATGGAATAACCCATCTCTGCTGTCCATAAACGGATTTAGTCATAAACAAAAAATGATAGTCAAATAACACACTCATTAACCATCGGCTATATCTTTCAATCGCCAGGAGCTTTATAAATTCCCAGAGAACTGATCACCGGGCACGCCAAAGCTTCCTTAATCGTAATCCGCAATTTTTGTGCAGAAACCGCCGGGAAACACAAAATGCGTTTGTAGCCAATAGTGGTTTGATTATCAATTAATTGCCATTGACCGTCTTTCCAATATTCTACCGAGAAAGATTTTACTCTTTGTCCCAACGGAATATATTCCTGAAGCATCAACCGGTTGAACGATTGCGGTTTATTCCAATCAATCTCAATAGAAGCGGATAATTGCCTGTCATCGGTCGCCCAATAGGTATCGTAATCTTCGTCCAACAGGTTTTGAGCTTTGTATTTGGAAGAATTCCCACGCGTATTGGAAGTAGTGATTGTAGCGCTTTGAGCCAGATTTACCTTGAAAGTTTCGTCCAAAATCTTGCGCAATTCCATCAGGCGGGTAGAATCATTGGGATGAATCATGCCACGCTTGTCGGGAGGAACATTGAGCAACAAATTCGTGTTCCGTCCCACGCTGTGATAATAGATATCCAACAGAGTTTCAATGGATTTCACCTGGTTGTCGGTAGCCGGTCTATGAAACCAGCCGGGGCGTATCGATACGTCTGCTTCGGCGGGAATCCAGATTTTGCCGTCTTCAATTCCTGTGCCTAACGCAGGAGTGGTGCCATACTCGGCGTTGTAAGTCGCCCAATTGGTTTCCGAGCCTTGTCCTTTTTCGTTACCTACCCAACGAAGATCCATGTAAGGGCTCCAAAAACACAAAATATCCGGTTGGTTACGCTTGGCGAGGCTTGTGAATAACGCCCAATCATAAGCTTGCTCTTTGCCGTTGGGGCCTTCACCGTTGGCTCCGTCAAACCAGATTTCAAAAACGGAACCGTAGCGGCTCAACACCTCGGCTAAAGAGTTGGCATAAACCCGGTTATAATAATCGGTTCCATACGAAGAATTATTTCGATCCCAAGGCGACATGTAAATGCCCATCTTCAATCCGTATTCCCGGCAGGCTTCGGATAATTCGCGAAGCACATCGCCTTCGCCGTTTTTCCATTGGCTTTTCTTCACCGAATGGTCAGCCCACCGGGTAGGCCACAAGCAAAAACCATCGTGATGCTTGACGGTGAGAATAATCGCTTTCATTCCGGCCGCTTTGGCGGTTCGCGCCCACTGGCGGCAATCCAGATTCGTCGGATTGAACACATTCGGATCTTCCAATCCAGTGCCCCATTCCGACTCGGTAAAGGTATTCGGGCCAAAATGCACAAACATATAATATTCCATCTTTTGCCATTCTACTTGCTGGGGAGAAGGCAGCGCACCGTAAGGAGCCGGAGCGTCGCCGGGCGACGAACTTGTATCATCCGAATCGCCACAAGCAACCCATACAAAACTTAAAAAACATACAATACTTAAGAAATACGGACAAAAATGATTTTTCATTATAATTGAAATGATTGATTATCAGCAATTTTCAAATTTAAAGTTTTTCCCCATAAGCCAAATCGCCGGCATCGCCCAATCCGGGAACGATATACGCATGCTCGTTCAATCCGGGATCGATGGCGGCTGCCCAAATCGTCGTTTTTCCTTTCGGGAATAACTTTATGGCCGTATCTATTCCTTGTTGACTGGCGATGACGCAAGCTACATGAATATGTGCCGGTTCGCCCCGCGTAAGTAATGCTTTGTAAGCCAAATCCAAAGAGCCACCGGTGGCCAGCATCGGATCGACGATCAACAGCGTTTTTCCTTCGATCGACGGTGAAGATAAATATTCGACTACAATTTCAAATTGCGTATGATCGGCATTGTATTTGCGCGAGGCCGACACGAAGGCATTTTCCACGCTGTCGAAAATTTCCAGAAAGCCGTTGTGGAAAGGCAAACCGGCGCGTAAAACCGTCGCGATGACGACTTGATCGGCAATCAACGGAATTTCCGACACGCCCAGCGGCGTTTGCACCGTTGCAAGTTGGTAATTCATTGTTTGGCTGATTTCGTAAGCCATGATTTCCCCGATTCTTTCGATATTTTTACGGAAACGGAGCCGGTCATTGTGCACATTTACGTCGCGGATTTCCGCAAGAAAATGATGGAGAACGCTGTTTTTCTCGCTTAGATTATGGATATTCATACGTTTTTAACTTTTCGCGCCAAAGTTACTATTTTCTATAATAAATTGCAAGACAGATTTTATTTGGTTAACCATAGAGGACACAAAGAACACGGAGTTTTCTCTGTGCCTTCTGTGTCCTCTATGGTTACAATATTAATTCAATACTGCTTTACATTTAATAATCTTATATGAATGCGTTTTTACGGCAATGTTATTTTTCGAAAAAATCAATTCGGCGATTAAGCCTTCGTTGGCCACCGGCCGGGAACTGTCGAAAATAAAATTGCCCAGACTGTAAAAAATGGGTTTATCTCGATAATATTCAACAGATTGCAAGACATGTGGATGATGGCCGATAATCGCATCTGCTCCGGCATCAATAAGTTGGTGCGCTTGAAATCGTTGATCGGCAGTGGGTTGCGGTTGGTATTCGACGCCCCAATGCAAAACAGCGACTGCGTAACACGTTTTATTTTTTTGCTTGAAATTCCGGATATTTTCGCACAATTCGCCGGCCGATTGTTGATTAATGGAAAAATAATCGGACAGCGTCATCCAATTTTCGAGCGGAACGAGCACCGAATTGAAGATCGCGACTTTCATCCGGCCTTTTTCAATGATAACAGGCTTGGCCGCCTCTTCCGCATTCTTGCCGGCTCCGACCGGGATTAAATCATTATTTTTCAAATGATTATATGTGTCTTTCAATCCGTCGCGGCCTTGATCGTTGGTGTGATTGTTGGCGAGGGCGGCGTGCGTGATTCCCGCTTTTTTCAGCGCGGGCAATCCTTGCGGCTCGGCGCGAAAGATAAATCGTTTGTTGACCGGCGCAATCCGTTCGGTGACAGGACATTCCAGATTGACAACCACCGCGTCGCTCTGCCGGAATAAAGGCGCGACGCTTTCGAAAAGAGCATCGACACCTTTGTGTTCGATTTGTTCCCGAACGCCTCGATCGAGTAATAAATCGCCTGTAAAGCAGATTGTTAAAGGTTCGTCGTTTTTTGTACAGGAAAATAAAATCATTGTACAAAAAAATGCGAACAAGCATCCATTAACAGCCCGAACTGTAAAAAACTCTTTCATCTACTTTCGGGTCGTCTTTGGTTTTCAACATGATGTCGTTCATCCACACCGGATAAGGCGGAACGCCTTCTTTGCTTTCCAATTTTTGCTGCCATTCTTCGTCGGTAAGACGTGTATCTAACGGCTGTACAAATTCGTAATAACTGAACGCGGCGCCTTTCGTCAGATAAAGATTACCTTCGATTTCCACCACTACATAAATATTATTTGCTTTACCCACAGCCTCGTGCAAAATACCGTCTTTATTGCAACCCACCAGATTGCGCGTATAAACATCGGCAACGATCGCGATGGATTTGTCGGGGCCTTCCACTTGATCCCATTGATCGAAATATTTGTCGGGATCGATCACCGAAAGTGTGAAATGCTCGATGGATGCACCGAAATATTCGATCGTATTATACTCGCTATCAGAAAGTTTCTGTTTATTGATTTCTTTCTTGCTCACATTCAGCAAAAATTCGGCGTATTCTTTCAATTGCTTAGTGCGGCCTTCGAGATCTTCCGTCATTAAATTATTACGTTTCAATAGATTGGAAGTTAACGAAACTAATTCATTCAGTTTAATCCAGAAGCGCACGTTCGGTTCGACGTAGCCCACGCAAACCGGAGCAGGAGGACCGCCGTCGCCACATTCGGCCGCCATCGGTTGCTCGCCGTAGAGAATGGCATCGTGCTTCAAATCGGTCCACGAAGCGAGCGAAGTATTCAGGTTTTTCTTGTCCCACGAGGGTAATTTCATAAAATCGGGATACGACTTGTCGGTTTTCTGCATTTCGAGCAAGCTTTCAATCCATTTATTATAAACCGATACATTCCATTGATCATATTTTTTGAATTTCTGTTGTAATTTGTTCATATTCGGCAAATATTTTTCCCAATTTTGAGGCTCCTTATATGTATTGACCAAAATATCCATCGCCGGTTTGGAACCGAAAGCGGCAAATACGTCCAAGCCTTTCGGATAAGCGCGTTTGGCATTGGCTCTCACATCTACCAATTCTTGAATTATTTCATTATCAACTAAATAACGCGCCGGCATAAAGTTAATCTTATCGTGGCTGCTGAGTTCTACTTTCGGTGCGATCACATTTTTTGTTTTAGCCAATTGAATTAAATAAGCGTTCAATTTTTCCAATGCCTCCGGTTGCAAGGCAGCTTCGACCGATTTAATGTTATTTTTTCCGAAATATTCTGCAATATCCAGCATCGAAAGATTGTCGGGTTCGCCAATAAGAAACACAACCGGCTCAAAAACAGAACGATAGAGTTGCATTAATTTTTCTTGCCCACTAAGGAAAGCGGCTATGAAAGCCGCATCTTTCAGTTGATTTTCATCACAACAGTAATAGTGTGCGAGTTGCAACCATTGCATGGCCGAAAAATATTTTTTCAGCGTGTCGTTGCGCGTGTAATGGCCACGCGGCTTGAACTGACTGTAAGGGAAAGCGGGTGGATCAAGATCCGAATTGTCGTTTGCATTCAGCTCCAAAAATTTGCTTGGAACGTCTTTTTGATTTTTAATTTTAGTCAATTCATCTTCAAACATTCCTTTATATTTTGCCGGAACTTCTAGTTTTTTACCGCTTAAAATCGTATAGGGAATGGCATAAAATGTGGCATTGTATTCGGCAGTTTGCTTTAATTCGGGATCGTCCGTAGTTTTTGCATAATTCATTGAATTAGAATAAATGATTTGGCACATATTTTCCACCGCAGGCACAAATTTCTTCATTTCCAAATATTTTAAAGTATAGGAAAAATACATGTGGAAAGCCTGCAACATCACATCAGTAGTTATAAAATTGGGCATTTGGTGATAATCGTTTTCTTCGTAAATATGAAAAAGCTGAGTATTAGCGCTTTGTGTCATCACCATATTATTGTCCGAAAGTTTTTGCAAAAATTCGGGAGAAACATCTTTGAATTGAAATAAGTTAATGATATTCGCTGGATTAGCCAAGCGAAAATCGCCTTTTTGCACGAAATTGTTTTGCTTCAACAGGGCGATGCGTTCGTCCACTCGTTGAACGAAAGCGGTTTCTTCGGCGGTCAGTTTCACAGGTTCCACTTTCGGAATTTTATATTGTTCCGCAGATTCGCCGGCATCTTCATATTCCCAGCGCACCCACATCAGCGAATCGTAGGTTTTCATATTTGCGCTGAAATATCCGCGTAAGTCGGCTTCCATGAACAAATAACCGTATTTGGCATAGACTGCGCTGCGCAACAGGCGCAAATCCTGCACCGGCAAACCGTCAATGTTCATGGACAAGTCAAGGCTGTCGAGCCGGATATTTGCGCCTCCGATCGCAACAAATTGTTTGTCAATTGTTTCCGTTGCATCCGTCGCTTTCTTTTTACCGCCACACGACAACAAGATGGCCGAAACCATGAGGATGACTATTAAAAGTTTTGTTTTCATACTATGTGGATTTTAAAATTTTTTCCGCCGTTTTTTTATCTATATTCTCTTTTATATAACGAATCCATTGTAAGCCAAAACTTCCGTAACGATATTCCGCCACGACAAAACTGTTTTCGCCGTTTTGCTCAATCGTCCGGAAACGTTTTTCACCGTCGTGATCCAAAATCCTGAAATCGACCAAGGGATACGACACACGCGAGCCCAGCCACAGCGGACGAATGTACCGTCCTTCATACAGTTTGAAAATAAACAACCGCTTCCGGCAAACCGGATCATATCGAGTAGTTTTAATCACTCCGGTCGCGATTTCGGGGATTCCATCGCCATTAATATCTTCGCAATCAAATTGATAGACCGGATAATTCAATTGCCTCGTATCTGAAGAAATCAAATTGTCGCCGCAAAAAATTTCCGCCTTCAAACTGTAAATGCTGTCGTTTTCTTTGATCAACGACAAAATCGTTTGTTCATCGCCATTGCGAAACACAAAATTAGGATTCTTTTGGTTGCAAGCAAAGAAAAACAAGAAAATCGGAAGAAACAGATCCCATTTTTTCATTTGAAAAAACTCAGATACAAAAGTACAAAAAATCTGGTTTGCTTGTATTGAAAAATTATAGTAATTTAGCGTCCGAAAAATATAAATATTTTACTATGAAAACATTCAATTATTACCTTTTCGCAACGCTCTTGTTGCTTACAGCTTGTGGGGGAAATGATTACGAATCGCAAGTTCATTACCCCGGCGTAGATTACGAACCGGATTCATACAACGAAAAATACAAGGATTATGTAGAAAATCCTTTTGTATTAGTCAGCGAGCAGCCGGTTTCTACTTTTTCGATTGATGCCGACGGCGCTTCGTATTCCAACATGCGCCGATACTTGAATTGGGGACAATTACCTCCCAAAGCGTCCGTAAGAATCGAAGAATACATCAATTATTTCACCTTTAATTATCCCGAACCGGCCAATGGGGAAAATGTTTCGCTCCATACCGAACTTTCGACTTGCCCGTGGAACGCCGAACATTATTTATTACGAATCGGCATCAAAGGAAAAACCATTCCTGAAAATGAATTGCCGCCGTCGAATTATGTGTTTTTGATTGATGTGTCGGGTTCAATGAATTCGCCGAGCAAACTCGGTATTTTGAAAGCGGGATTCAAAACGATGGTCGATCAACTCAGAGACAACGACCGCGTAGCAATCGTCACTTACGCCGGTTACGAAAAAGTACTGTTGGAATCGACTCCGGCCGACAAAAAAGACGAAATCAAAAAAGCGATCGATCAATTGAGCGCCAGCGGTTCCACAGCCGGAGCGAAAGCAATCGTTACTGCGTATGAAATCGCGCAAAAAAACTTTATTCCCAATGGAAACAACCGCATTATTCTGGGAACCGACGGCGATTTTAATGTCGGCATTACCAACACCGACGACTTGGTGAAATTGGTTGAGGAAAAACGCGATATGGGAATTTACCTGACCACTTTAGGCGTTGGCGAAGGGAATCTCAACGATTATATGATGGAACAAATCGCCGATCACGGCAACGGCAATTACGAATATATCGACAATGCCGACCAAATCCTCAAGATTTTTGTGTATGAAAAATCAAAATTTTATTCCGTTGCCAACGATTGTAAAAATCAATTGACTTTCAATCCGTCGGCCGTTCATTCGTATCGCTTAATCGGTTACGAAAACCGGAGCTTGCAAACTCAGGATTTTGCCAACGATTCGATCGACGCCGGTGAAATCGGTTCTTCACAAACCATTACGGCAATTTACGAACTCATTTTATCGGATACTTACAAAGAAACCGATATTGCCGCGTTTGATTTCCGGTATAAAATTCCGGGACAAAAAGAGAGTCGCTTGCTGAGTTTACCGGTTCAACAAAATCCGATTGTCGAGATTCGGAATGCTTCCGAAAATATGCGTTTCGCTGCCGCCGTTACCGCTTGGGGATTGCTGATGAAACAATCGGTATATAAAGGAGATGCAAACAAACAAATGGTTGTTGATTTAGCGAAAGACGCCAAAAATTTCGACCCGCATAATTTCAGGCAAGAGTTTGTGAATCTGGTGAGCAAAAGTAATTTCTAAATTCAAATAGCTACGACTATTTGTGCAAAAATTTGCACATACATCGAAATTTACTATCTTTGCAAGATTAAATAATAAACTAATTAAATCCGTTAGAATATGAAATTCGTAGTATCCAGTAATTTGTTGTTGAGCCACTTACAAACAGTAGGCAGAGTGATTGCTTCCAAAAATTCCATTCCGATCTTAGATTGCTTTCTTTTTGAATTAGAAGACAATCTGCTTACAATTACGGCCGCCGATACGGAAACTCGAATGGTTACGTCCGTGAAAGTATCGGATGTGGAGGGATACGGAATTTTTGCCGTGCCTTCCAAAAATTTATTGGAATCGTTGAAAGAACTTCCCGAACAACCGGTGATTTTTGAAATCAACGACGATACTTTGGAATTAGGAATCAATTACGAAAATGGCCGCTACAATTTTATAGCGCAAAAAGGCGATGAATATCCGCAATCGAAACCCTTGAGCGACGACGCCACGAAATTGACGCTTCCGGCCGCCGATTTGCTGAGCGGAATCAGTTGCACGCTATTTGCCGGCGGAGATGACGAATTGCGTCCGGTGATGAACGGCGTCTATTTCGATATTACTACAGAAAGCATTACTTTCGTCGCTTCCGACGGTCATAAATTGGTTCGTTTCAAGAACTTGGAAGTGAAAGGCGATGAAGCCGCCTCGTTTATTTTACCGAAAAAACCGGCCAATCTTTTGAGAGCGATTCTGCCACGCGAAGAAGGTCCCGTAAGCATTGGCTTCGATACCAACAACGCATACATCACGATGGCGCATTTCAAAATTGTTTGCCGCCTGATCGAAGGCCGTTATCCGAATTACAACGGCGTAATTCCGAAAGAAAATCCTTATCGTTTGACAGTCAATCGTATGCAATTTCTGAACGCTTTGAAGCGCGTGACGGTTTTCTCCAACTCGGCCAATAGTTTGATTAAGTTGAATGTTTCGGAAAACAGCGTTTTCATTTCGGCGCAAGACATTGATTTCTCGACTTCGGCCGAAGAAACGGTTGCCTGCGTTTACGACGGAAGCGCGATGAGCATCGGTTTCAAAGGAACCTATCTGATTGAAATTCTGAACAATATTCCTTCGGAAGAAGTCGTACTCGAATTGGCTGATCCCGCTCGCGCCGGTTTGATCTTACCTTCCGAAAACAGCGAAGGAGAAGATTTATTGATGTTGCTCATGCCGATGATGCTAAACGATTGATGCCGTGAAGTTAAATCTTAGAAACCCTTTAGTCTTTTTCGATTTGGAAACGACGGGGATAAATATTGTATCCGACCGAATTGTCGAAATTTCCTATTTAAAGATTTCCCCCAACGGCGATGAAGAGTCTAAGACGCGACGCATCAATCCCGAAATACCGATTCCGCCCGAATCGACGGCGATTCATGGCATTAGCGATGAGGATGTAAAAGA
>JAISKG010000206.1 GCA_031261015.1 Dysgonamonadaceae bacterium
ATTCCTTTGTAAAAGAATTGCTAATATCACTGTTTTATATGAAAATGGGAAAAACAAAAGCAGAAGACATTCTTTCAAGGAGAGAATTTTTCAAGAGTGCAGCAAAAAAACATTGCCAATTTTAGGTATGATGGCATTAGTCAATATGCCAACTATTACAAAAGCGGCCGAAACAATGGTGACAAGTTGTCAATTTGGGTGTCAAAATAGTTGTAGTGGTAGTTGTGGTGGTGCTTGCAGTTATAATTGTCAAAATACTTGTAGTGGAACTTGCCAAAATCGTTGTTCAGGATGGAATAGGTAATGAAATTCAAAGAAAATCAAGATATTTGGCAAGATAGTTTAGCCAAAAACATCACCTTCATCGTCACCAAAGACTGCCAACTCGCCTGCAAATACTGCTACTTAGTCGGCAAAAACACCAAAGAACGCATGTCGTTTGAAACGGCCAAGCAAGCGATTGATTACGTCTTGAATAATCGAGTGCAGTTTAATCAAGGTTCCGTGATCTGGGATTTTATCGGCGGCGAGCCGTTTCTGGAAATTGACCTGATCGACCGGATTTGCGATTACATCAAACTGCAACTTTTTGAAAAACAACATCCTTGGTTTAATTCCTACCGCTTCAGTTTTTCTACCAACGGCGTGAATTACCACGACGAAAAAGTGCAGCGCTACATTGAGAAAAACCGTGAGCATTTGAGTATCGGCATCACGATCGACGGCACGGAACGCAAGCACGATCTGAACCGCGTGTATAAAAACGGCAAAGGTTCATATCAGGATGTAGTCAAAAATATTCCACTTTGGCTGTCGCAATTTCCACACGGCGGCACGAAAGTAACGATCAGCAGTCCCGATATTCCGTATATCAAGGAGAGCGTATTGCATCTTTATTCGCTGAGAATCAAAGAGGTAAATATCAATGTTGTTTTTGAGGATGTTTGGGATGAAAACGACGACTCGCTTTTTGAAGAGCAATTAGTACAACTCGCCGATGAAATCATCGAAAAAGGATATTACAAGGATTATGCCTGCTCGTTCTTTTCCGAAAATATCGGAAAGCCTTTAGACAGCGTACGCGACAATCAGAATTGGTGCGGTGCGGGAATGATGCTCGCCGTGGATGCGGCAGGAATGTTTTATCCGTGCACGCGCTTTGCGCAATATTCGCTTCGCGAAAAGAAAGCGGCAATTATCGGCAATGTACGCGACGGCATTAATCCAAATTTGTTGCGGCCGTTTCTCACATTAGACCGTTGCACGCAAAGCAACGAAACGTGTATCAATTGCGAAGTGGCGAGCGGTTGCGCATGGTGCCAAGGTGAAAATTACGACGCCGCTGAAACCTACACAATTTACCAGCGGGCAACGGCCATTTGCCAAATGCACAAAGCGCGTGTGAGGGCAAACAATTATTATTGGAACAAACTTTACCGTAAATTGGAATTGGAAGAAAATCAGTAAATTATGTTGAAATACTTGGTTATATTATTAGACGATACTGCTGTTTCGTATTGCCATTACGAAAATACGAAAACGGAAAAACGATTGATTTCGTTAGACGATTTGAAAGCAGGAGTCCTGTTTGCGATGAAGCACAATTTGACGATTCAATTTGTTTACCCCGATTACGAATTGCCGGCGCCGCACAAAGAGGCGATCGAAACGATTGATCATATCAAAATGATGTCATCGGAAAATTCGCAAAATTCGGATGCTGATGTAATTATTTTCCAATCGGACAAAAGTTTTACGAGAGAGAAAATTGATAAAAACAGGGAAAAAATTCTGGTTGTCAAAAGTTCTAAAAAGGCTTTGTCCGGCATTGGGAAAATCATTTCCGAAAATGATGGGAAAATCACTCGATTAAACCTTGTTTTGACTGATATTGAAACGTTTACGGAAGAAGATTTTGCCGCTTACAAACAATTTCTTGAAAAGATAAGGGAAACGGTTGAAAAACAGTACCGCAACGGCCAAATTCCGCAAATCAATCTGTTGACCGACCGTATTTTGCTGGAAAAAATGAATAATTGCAATGCAGGCGTGGAAAATATCACGCTTGCGCCCAATGGCAAATTCTATATTTGTCCGGCCTTTTATTTTGAAAATGAGGAAGATAACATCGGCGCTTTGTCCAGCGGGACGGATATTAAAAATCCACAGCTTTACCGCTTGGAATACGCGCCTTTGTGCCGCCGTTGCGATGCTTTTCAGTGCCGTCGCTGCGTATGGCTGAACCGAAAAACAACTTTGGAAGTCAACACGCCTTCCCACGAACAATGCGTTACGGCGCATCTGGAGCGCAACGCTTCGGAAAAATTATGCAACGATCTAAAATCTGCCGGCTATTTCTCGGATAAAGAAATAAAAAGTGTCGATTATTTAGATCCATTTGAAACAATCGAAAAATTTTAATCGCATGAAGAAAATTATAGGAAAAGTAAGCGTAGAAGAAAAAAACGAGATTTTGGCGCTGTATGAACGCCGCAACGGACTGACGGAATTAGCGAAAATCGTCAACAACGATGATGCTTTGTACGAAAAACTGATCGCCGATATGGGCGCAACCGCTACCAAATTTCAAAACTGGTGGAATGAAATGTCGGCAAAATACCAATGGGAGAGCGCCGAAAACGGACATTGGGAAATCAATTTTGATACTTGCGAAATTGCATTAAATTTTTAAAATACAGAAACATGAACAGATTACTTATGATTGGTGGACAAGAGATTATCGTGATTGCAATCATTGTGCTGCTGCTTTTCGGCGGCAAAAAAATTCCCGAATTAATGCATGGCTTGGGGCGGGGCGTAAAAAGCTTCAAAGAAGGAATGAGCGGTATTGAGAACGAAATTAAAAAAGAAATTCCGTCGGAAGATTTAAATAGAAATGAGCAACAGCCACAACAACAATCTAACGTTTTGGGAACACATTGACGTACTTCGGAAAATGATTTTCCGGAGTCTGGCGGTGGTCGTCCTCTTTGCCGGATTGGCGTTTGTATATAAAGATTTTCTTTTTAGCGTGGTGCTTGCCCCGTCCAAATCCGATTTTGTGACTTACAAAATCATTTGCCGGCTGGGGCAAAAGCTTGCACTCGATATGTGTCCCGAAAACTTTGTTGTACAATTAATTAATACACAGCTTTCTTCGCAGTTCCTGATTCATTTGAGTATCTCGTTTTATGCAGGAGTGATCGTGGCCTTGCCTTATCTGGTTTACCAGCTTTTTCAGTTTGTCGCCCCTGCCTTGTATAAAAATGAAAGGAAATATTCCGGTTGGGTTATTTTGTTTTCGCTGTTGCTGTTTTTAACAGGAGTTTTGCTGAATTATTTTATTATTTTCCCGATATCATTCCGGTTTTTAAGCACTTATCAAATCGACCCCAGCGTGCCGAACATGATCAACCTTTCGTCGTACATGGATACGCTCACGATGCTGTCGTTGATGATCGGGCTGATGACCGAATTGCCGATCTTCGCATGGTTTTTGGCAAAAATCGGCGTGCTTTCCGATACGTTTATGCGCAAATATCGCCGGCATGTCGTTGTTGTTCTTATGATTATCGCAGCCATCATTACCCCTACCGCAGATGTTTTTACGCTGTTGCTGGTTTTTGTGCCGCTTTATTTACTTTATGAATTGAGTATAGTGGTGGTGAGAAGAGTTGGCAAGAAAAAAAATTTCGAG
>JAISKG010000092.1 GCA_031261015.1 Dysgonamonadaceae bacterium
AGCCACATCAGCGGCGTGTGGATGATGAATTGTTCGTCCATCGCCAGATTGAGTGTAGCGTTGGCCGAGCGGATAAACGTGTCGCGACAGTCGGGATAACCGCTATAATCGGCTTGTGATACGCCGGTTACGATATTTTTAATTCCGTGCGAGCGGGCAATAACGGCGGCCATGCTCAGGAAAAAAAGATTTCGTCCCGGAACGAAAGTATTCGGATACGAGCCGGCCGGTTGTTCCTGATCCATAATCAAATTGTGCTGCGTGAGCGCATTTTCGGATAACCGGCTGATAAAACTTGCGTCCAATACTTGGAACGGAACTCCAGCTTCGGCCGCAATTCGTTGAGCAACTTCCACTTCCACGGCGTGCCGCTGGCCATAAGCCAGACACAAAGTGCGTACTTCTTTGAAATTTTTTAATGCCCAAAAGAGGCAGGTGGTTGAATCTTGTCCGCCGGAGTGGAGTACGAGAGCGGATTGATAGCTGTTCATAAATCTTTGTTTTTTACGTGGTTAATCTAAGATACACGGTGAATGTTGGGACAAAATTACGAAAAAATCTAACAAAATTTGCTTATTGAAACAGAATAAATTACTTTTGACAAGTATTTAAGAAATAATAGTATGATGAAAGCAAAATTAATACTTTTGATACTATTTTTGAGCATCGGCTGTGCGGCGCCGGCACAGAATACACAGAATGCACAAGAGCTTGCAGACCTCAAGGCAAAAGCCGAAAAAGGCGATTCTGAAGCTCAATTCTGGTTGGCGTGGTATCTATACGAAAATAAAAATTATGCGGAAGCATGCAAATGGTGGAAGAAAGCGGCAGAACAAGGTCTTACCGTCGCTCAATACAATATGGGTGTCATGTATGAATTAGGAAAAGGCGTAACCAAAAACATGACCGAAGCTGAAAAATGGTACGGCAAAGCCGCAAGAGAAGGATACAAAGAGGCGCAAGAGAGATTTAAACTGTTGAAAGAACCGGCGATGCTTTTGGGGACGGCTTGGTCAACGGCTACAGAGCTTTTACGCTTTGAGGAATACGGCGAATTTTCTTACAATAAATCTTGCCCTAATTTGGCTGAGGCTGTAGTAGGAACTGCTCTATGTGCCGGCTATCATGGAATTTATACTTACGATCCGGAAAATAAAACGATTATCTTAACGTATGAACATGGATATCCGGACGGGGTGCGAACAGAAATTTACAAAATGAACGGAAACACCTTAACTCCGGTAAGCAACAACGTTACATCGGTTTTATCCAAACGAACTCCTGAAGAAATCGCCGAAGAACTTGCCAAATACAGAAAAGAACAGCAAAGCTATACAGCGCAATACGAAACCGGCAGAACGATAACCGGTTACCGCTGGGAAGATGCCTTGAGTGCATTCGGCTTGAGCGTTGTTTTTTGCGAGAACGGCAAATTTTATTTTGACGAGAACGGCGACCAAGTGAGCGGTAAATACACTTACGATACTTCCACCCGAAAAGGTCAAATGGTTTTTGACAAAGGACAGTCGGTTAACGGAAATTTATCCTTCCATTTTTACTTAGACGAATCTCTGGTCATAGAAGAAGTGGAGGAAATGTACGGTTATGGAGAATTTTATCAGGGTGGCGTTGCCGGTGAAATTTGCAACTAATTTTTTCATTTTTTAAAATAAAAACCATGAGAACAACTAAAAATTTCAGAATTTGGACAGTAACATTCGTAGTTATTGCAACGATGACCAGCGTTATTTTCAGTTCCTGCAAGCAAGTAGCCGGACAAACTGAAATCAGCGGCGAGTTTCTAACGGAAAATCCCGATTGGCGCCTTTTGCCCGATACGTTGACCAAGGACACAAGCCTTGCTCTGTTCGACGGCCAATTCAATCTCTCGTTTCGTTTGAAATATTTGCAAGCGATAGATACGGAAGGCGTTTACCGCATAGCGTATTATAAATTGGAACGCACCGACGACGTGAAAGATGCAACGGTGACGGAATTTCGATTTGTAAAGATGGATATAGGAAGGATAATGCCTCTGTCATTGGACGATACAACAGAATGGAGAGCGTATGAAGTGGCCGCAATTTTTGCCGATATAATCTGCAAAAACGGTAGATATTCTGCTCAGAATGAAAACATTGTCTATTTTAACAATCCGAATGATTTTGAAGAATGAAAAAAGCCGTTAAAATTTCCATAATTATTGGGACGGTTTTGGTTGTGGGAGTGTTAATTTTCGTGCTTGCGTCGAAAAACTGCAACAAAGAACAAAGCGTCATGAGCGAGAATGATGTTACGGAACAAGTTTCCGGCGATTTTAACGCTCTTCTGCAAAAAGCCGAAAACGGCGATGCCGAAGCCCAATTCAAGTTATGCCTTTGGTATAATTCGAGCTATGGCTGGGACGGCAGTGAAGACGAAGTGAAAGCCGACCCCGAACAAGGCTTGCTGTGGCTCAAACGTTCGGCAGAAGGCGGTTATGCACCTGCGCAACGCGAACTTGGATACGTTTATCTGTACGGTTTATGGGGCGACAGTCTTCCGCAAGACGAAGCTTTGGGCTTGCAATGGCTGGATAAAGCGGCGGAAAATGATGTTGATTGTGCGTACTCTTTGGGACTGATTTATCTTTTTCCCCATACGCGGGTAGGAGATTCGGGAAAACCCGTCCATATCAAACAGGATGTTGCAAAGGGGATTAACCTCATTATGCGAGCAGCCGCGCGCAACGAAACAGAAGAGGATCATGAGGCGCAAAGGCTTTTGTCCATTCTCAACTCAAGAAAATATGAGGAACTCGACCGGTTTACAGATTCGCAGGAAGATGTAGAGGGCGTACGGCAACGCTGATCCGTCATTGCGAGGGCGTCTATTACCTGTTCAGCCAAGGCAACGGATCCAACGTACTCGTTTCCTTCCTGATTTCAAAGTGCAGCACGGTAGAATTGCCGGTAGTTGCTATTTTTCCCAGTGATTGTCCGGTTTTGACTTTATCTCCTTTTTTGACGAAAAGATTGTTCATATTGGAGTAAATCGTGATGTAATTGCCATGCCGGACAAACACCATGTATGGAAATTCCGTGATGTTGACCGCCGAAACGACTCCATCGAAAACGGCGCGCGCTTCGTTGCCGTCAGTCGTTTCGATGTCGATGCCGGGATTGCCGAGCGTGACATACCGGGATTTTGCGTGCAAGCCGAAATATTCTACAATTTTATATTTTCCTTTGATGGGAAAAGGAAGTTTTCCTTTATTATCGGCAAATTGCGTCGATAAAGTCTTTTCTTCTTTTGTCATCGCGTAACCGCTTTTCGTATCGGCCGTTCGCTTCTCTTTGTTTTTTTCTTTGGCTGCTTTTTGAGAAGCTGCGATTTCATCGGCAATAATCTTGTCGATCCGGCGATTGATTTCATCGGCCTTTTTCTTTTTCTGTGCCAGTTCGGCTTGCAACTTTTTCTGATCTTTGTTAAGGGCGGCAATTTCCGTCCGTAAAGTGGTTTCTTCCTTCGTTAGTTGAGCTTCTTCCTTTTTCTTTTGGCCGGCCAAATTTTCTTTTTCTGTTTTTTGAGTTTCTAAAGTCGCCTTTTCCTGAGCGATTTGTTGTTGATTTTCGGCGATTTCACCGGCTTTTTCCTTTTCCCAAACAGCGTAGCGTTGCAGGTATTTGCTGCGGCGGTAGGATTGAGCGAAATTGTCGGCTGAGAGGACAAACAAGAGCTTATTTTGATTGCGTTGCCGGCGATACATCTTTTGCACGGAAAGGGCGTATTGCGTTTTCTTTTCGTTTAAATTTTGTTCTAAAATGCTGATTTGCTGTTTTTTATCTATGATTTTAACATCCAATCCACTAATATCTTCATTTAAAAGAGCGACTAATTGTTTACGCGACTGAATTTGTCCTTGCAGCAAGTGTTGATGTTTTTCGGCATCGAGGACGCCGGTTTTCTTTTTCTTCAACAATTCGTTGGTAAAATCGATGTCCGACTGCAGTTCCTTGCGTTGCTGCTGCAAGTTTTTGACTTTCGCCGATTGAGCTGAAAGCGTGAGTGTTACCACTCCCAAAAAGATGATTAGCGGTATTTTTTTGATCATAAACTTTGAATAAATTTGAGCATGGCTTGCCAGCTGATTTGCGTATATTTGGCGGGAATATTAAGCGGAATTTCAAAATCTTCGTCGATGTTGATTTGCTTCAGTGCAAAATCGGTCAGAATTTCGTCGTCGGACAATTGTATTTTCAATTTCATCGTCATGGGAAAGAGGCGTTTATCACTCAT
>JAISKG010000253.1 GCA_031261015.1 Dysgonamonadaceae bacterium
TACGGATGAAAGAAAAAAGCACGGATGGATAAAGTCGGATTTTGGAAAAACTACAATTATAATTGATCCCGACGATAAAACGCTAAGGGAATTGTTATCTCAAAAAGAAGCTATTCATGTTTTTTCAGGAATTGGTTCTTTTGAATTGCCTGCAAAGGCATTCAAAATTGCAGTTAAAAACAAATTAAAAATCGGAGTTATATTAGAACCTTTTAATTGGATTGGATGGAAAGGGAAATTACGGTTTTTCAAATATTTTCTTTTACGCTTGAAATATAATCAATCTATTGATTTTCTGCTAACTATTGGAAATATAGGAAGATGGCGTTATGAGAAAGTTGGATTCTCAAAAATTAAAATATTTGACTGGGGATATTTTACAGAAACAGTCGATACAAAAATCATATACAACTCATCAAGTATCATATCTTTATTATTTATTGGCAGTTTGGATTATAGAAAAAATATACTTTCTTTAGTCGATGCTTGTTTATCTATTTCTAATGACAAACCATTTATATTAAATATCATCGGAAACGGACCTTTAGAATGTGAATTAAAGGACAAAATAAAAAATTCGAATACGATTAACTATTTAGGTACTGTTCCTAATACCGAAATATTTCCATACATTTCTCAATCTGATGCATTAATTCTGCCAAGTATCTTTGACGGTTGGGGCGCAGTCGTCAATGAGGCTCTAATGTGTGGTACTCCAGTCATTACGAGCAATAATTGCGGCGCGTCCGTATTGTTGGATAATAAAGAACGTGGATATGTGTTTTCGGTAAAAAAGAATAATTTGCAAGAGGTGATCATCAATTTTCTAAAACAACTGCCTTATTCGATTGACGAAAAACAAAAAATTAGGAATTGGGCTTTGAAAGCTATTTCAGGAGAGGTAGCTGCACAATATTTTATTCAAATTTGCGAGTATTTGTATGAGCATAAGGGAAATAATCCTGTTGCTCCATGGATAAAAGATAAACAGTGAAAATTCAATGGTTATCCGACAATAATAGGGTTAATAATAGTAAATACTATTGTTATTTTGATTTTAATTACTATCTTTGTCTTCTGTAATAAATACAGATGGATTGGAATAGTTTAAGCAATACAGCTATCGTAAAGGAAATAGGTAAACGCCTCAAAGAATATCGCTTGCAAAAGCGATTTACTCAACAGGAATTAGCTCAACAAGCGGGAATCAGTCTGTTTTCGTTAACACAAATAGAAAAAGGCAAACCAGTATCAATCAGCATGTTATTACCTGTTTTAAGAGTTTTGCGCTTGCTGGATAATATAGACATGTTATTGCCCGAAACGAGTCTAAGTCCTATTGAAATAATGAAGTTAAAGGGTAAAATGCCTCAAAGAATACGTCCTCAAAAACGAAAAGATGGATACGGTACTGAAGGTTAAATTATGGGGTAAAGATGTAGCAGTCGTTAGTTGGAATGACGACAGAGGCTATGCCACGATCGAATTTTACAATTCATTTGCTAAAGAAGGCTGGGATATTGCGCCGTTAACCATGCCAATAGATGATATTTTACGAAACAACCGTATTTTTTCGTTTCCAATACATAGAGGCAAAACATTTAAGGGTCTTCCCGGATTATTAGCCGATTCGTTACCGGATAACTATGGAAACAGTGTTATAGACGAATGGTTTGCTTCAAAACAAATGGCTGTATCTGTTACTCCCTTAGACAGACTTAGTTACATAGGAAAACGCGGGATGGGCGCCTTAGAATATGAACCTGTAATAGATATTGCCGGCCTAAATGATTCTTCTCGAATCGAGATAGAACAACTGACGGAATTAGCAAAACAAATCTTAAATAATCGAGAAAATTTTTCTGCCCATTTGCAAAAAGGCGATCAAACTATTCTTGACATATTACGCGTAGGAACTTCTGCCGGTGGCGCCAAACCGAAAGCCATTATAGCTTTCAATGAAACGACAAACGAAGTCAGGTCAGGTCAGGTAAAAGCTCCGAACGGATTTAGCTATTGGTTGTTGAAATTTGATGGAGTAGAAGACAATAAGTTAAAAGACAATCCATTGGGTATCGGAAGAATCGAATACGCTTATCATAAAATGGCAATAGCATCCGGTATTCGCATGACCGAATGTCGATTATTGCACGAAGGCGACTATGCCCATTTTATGACAAAACGCTTTGACCGAACAGTTACCGGAGAAAAACTACACACTCAAACACTTTGCGCTATGGCTCATTTCGATAGAGATGAAAGGTATTCCTATGAACAAATTTTCCAAGTCATGCGACGTTTGTACATGCCCTATTCTGACATGGAACAAATGTTTCGCCGAATGGTTTTCAATGTCATAGCACGCAATCAGGATGACCATACCAAGAATCATGCTTTTATTATGAACAAGTTAGGTAAATGGGAACTGGCGCCTGCCTATGACCTGTGTTATGCTTATTCTCCGTCAGGAAGATGGACCAATCTGCATCAACTTTCACTAAATAATAAGCGGGATAATTTTACTCTGGAGGATTTGCTGACAGTTGCAAAAAAAATGGATATAAAAAATTCTCGCGAAATAGTGCAACAAATTATAGGTACAGTTTCTCAATGGGAGAATTACGCGCTCGACGCGGGGGTAAGAGACGATCATATCCTGCAGATAAAGCAAATGTTAAGAAAAATACTATGAAAATCCTCCACACTATTTCCGGCATGGGCACCAAATGCGGCGGAACAACCTCTTGCACCTACGAATTAGCCAAAGGTTTATATAAGCAGAATATAAACATTAGTATTCTTACTTATGCACCCGACGCAAATGACCATATAATTGGCGACGACGTTTTTATCCGAACGGTTCCTCGTCCCGGTCATTTTGTTTCCAACCCTTATAAAAGATTGCTGAAAGCATTTGATTATCAATTGGTTCATGCCAATGGTCTTTGGGAATATACGGAATTAATTACAGCAAGAATCGCTCGAAAGACAAGGAAGCCTTATGTGATCAGTCCGCATGGCATGCTCTACCCCCAAGCCTTAGCCATTTCCAAATTCAAAAAACAACTTTTTCTCAAGTTGTTTCTAATGAAGGATTTAAACAAAGCGGCTGCCATTCATGCCACTTGTATGGAAGAAATGCAGCATCTGCGAAATTTAGGCGTAAAATCGCCTATCGCCGTCATTCCCAATCCAATTGTTTATGAATATAAACCAATAATCTCCCAAGCAAACACAAGAAAACAAATTGGTTTTATCGGTCGTTTTCATCCGATTAAAAATATTGATAATCTGATTGATGCATTTAAGAAAGTCAATCATCCAAGACATTCATTAATCTTAATAGGCTCAGGTCCTCCCGATTATGAAAATTTTTTAAAAGAAAAAGCAGCCGGATCTAATATTCTTTTCCCCGGTTTTTTAGATAAAAAAGCGAAAGAAAATATCTTTAATTCATTGTCTTATGTCGTTCTTCCCAGCCACTCGGAAAATTTCGGTATGGCTGTTACAGAGGCTTTGCTTCATGGCATCCCCGTCATCGCCTCCAAAGGCACGCCCTGGGAAGACCTCAACACCCACAAGTGTGGCTGGTGGATTGATAATGATGTGGATACACTGGCCGAAACCATCCAAAAAGCCATCGAAACACCTGAAAGAAGCCGAATTGCAATGGGTAAACGTGGGCAAGTACTGGTAAGAAAGAATTATTCCGTCGAAGTCGTTGCCAAGAAAATGATTCGGTTGTATGAGTGGATTTTAAATGGGGGAGAGAAACCGGAGTTTGTTTATTAAAAGATTATCGTAATCCCCATTACCGTAATCCGCATTACGATAAATCCAAAAGATTTTGTATCTTTGTAAAAAAATCATGTTGAAGTTTTACAATCGCGAAAAAGAAACAGCTCTGTTAAAGAAAATTGAGCAGCAGTCCATGTCGACGGCGCAGATGACTTTCGTTGTCGGCCGGAGGCGCATCGGAAAAACGTCTTTGCTCACATCGGTTTTTGCGGAAAAACAGGCTTTGTATTTTTTCGTCGAGAAAAAGAATGAAACTTTGCTGTGCGAAGAATTTACGGAAGAAATACAAAGCAAACTCGGCGTCACTATTTATGGAGAAATGCGCTCATTCAAAGACATTTTCGGTTATCTAATGGAGTTGTCGAAAAGCCGGCATTTCACTTTGATTATCGATGAATTTCAAGAATTTCGCAAAATCAATCCTGCTATTTACAGCGAGATGCAAAATATCTGGGACAAAAACAAGAACGAAAGTAAAATCAACCTGATCCTATGCGGCTCGGTTTATTCCCTGATGAAGCAGATTTTTGAAAATTCCAAAGAACCGCTTTTCGGACGGGCAACAGCCCGGCTTCATCTGAAGCCCTTTGATATTCCTACACTTAAAGAAATCATGAGTGATAATTATCCTCGTTATACCAACGAAGATTTGCTGGCGTTTTATATGGTTACCGGCGGAGTAGCTAAATATGTGGAACTGTTGGTCGAAGCTAAAGCATTTACAATGAAAAAGATTGTCAATGAAATCCTTTCGGATAATTCTTTGTTTTTGGACGAAGGCCGGAATGTTTTGATTGATGAATTTGGCAAAGATTACGGCAATTATTTTTCCATTCTCATGCTAATCGCTTCTTCCAAAACGGCGCGGGCAGAGATGGAGTCCATTATGAATATGGACATTGGCGGTTTTTTAGACCGGCTGGAAAATGAATTTGGATTGATTACCAAAGTACGGCCTATTCTGGCCAAACCTTCGGGACGAAATGTGAAATACCGTATCAATGATAACTTCCTTAATTTTTGGTTCCGTTTTATTTTCAAATACCGAGGAGCTGTGGAAATGAGCAATTTCGATTACGTAAAAAATATTATTCAACGCGATTATCAAACGTATAGCGGACTTATTTTAGAACGATACTTCAGAGAAAAGCTCATGGAAACTGAAAATTTATCGACAATCGGCTCGTATTGGGAAAGCGGCAATCAAAACGAAATCGACATTGTGGCGCTTAATGAATACGAAAATACGGCAATCATAGCAGAAGTGAAACGAAACAAAGACCGGATCAATCTGAATATATTACAAAATAGAGCGGGAAATCTTGTGAAACAACTTTCCGGATACACGATTGAATATAGAGGATTATCAATGGAAGATATGTAACACAACAAACTATCTATGCCCCAAATCGACCTCTCCCAATACAAAAACACTCTCAGCCGCAAAAATCAACTCCTGCGCCTGCTCTGGACAATCATCTGGTCATTATTCGCCCGCCCATTGCCCAGAAATCTATGGAGCGGCTGGAAACGCTTTCTGCTCCGCGCTTTCGGAGCCAAAATTCATCCCACGGCGAATATCTATTCTTCAGCAAGGATTTACGCTCCATGGAATCTCGAAATGCACGAATATTCCTGTCTGGCTTCGGAAGTCGATTGTTACAATGTCGCTCCGGTAATTGTCGGCGCGCACGCTACGGTTTCGCAAAAAGCTTATTTATGCACATCTTCGCACGACATAACAGACAAAACCAATCCACTTATCACTGCTCCCATCATCATTGAAGACCAAGCATGGATCGCCGCCGATGCCTTCATTGGCATGGGTGTGACCATCGGTCAAGGCGCCGTAGTAGGCGCACGCGCCGCTGTCTTCAAAGATGTTGAACCTTGGACTGTCGTTGGCGGCAATCCGGCGAAATTCATTAAAAACCGTATTATAAACTCTTAATCATGCAAGACTTATCCGTTATCATCCTAACCTACAATGAAGAACTTCACCTCGAACGTTGCATCAAAAACATCCAATACCTCGCCCGCGACGTGTTCGTCGTGGATTCCTACTCCACCGACCGAACCGTACAGATTGCCAAAGACATGGGCGCCATCGTCTATCAAAATAAATGGGAAAACAGTCAGGCGAAACAATTCAACTGGGCGCTCACTCATTTGCCTATCAAAACCAAGTGGGTCTTGCGTTTGGATGCCGACGAATACTTGACTTCTGCATTAAGCGCAGAACTGATCTGGCGACTCGCTAAAGTCCCCGACGAAGTGACCGGCATCATCTTCAAACGCCGGCATATCTTTTTGGGTAAATGGATGAAACGAGGTACTTACCCCGTCAAACTTTTACGTTTGTTTCAATACGGGAAAGCAACTTGCGAACAACGCTGGATGGACGAACACATCCAACTCACCGAAGGCAAAACTATGGAATTTGAAAATGATTTCGTCGATCATAACCTGAACGACCTGACTTGGTGGACTCAAAAACATAACAGTTACGCCATTCGTGAAGCGATCGACCTGCTGGACATCGAATTAAACTTGACCGGCCGGGCTGCGCAAAACGAACTGACTTCGCAAGCTGCAGCCAAAAGAGCCAAAAAATTAAGCTACGCGAAAAAACCTTTATTCTTTCGTTCTTTCGCTTATTTTATTTATCGTTATATATTAAAATTGGGATTTACCGAAGGAAAACAAGGATTTCTCTGGCATTTCCTGCAAGGCTGGTGGTACCGCACCTTAGTCGATGCCAAACTTTTTGAAATCAAACAGGCTTGCGGAACCGACACTTACAAAATCATCGAATATATCCAAACGCATCATCAGATTGATTGTCGAAATTTAT
The DNA here is from genome assembly GCA_031261015.1 of Dysgonamonadaceae bacterium. Lineage (GTDB taxonomy): Bacteria > Bacteroidota > Bacteroidia > Bacteroidales > Azobacteroidaceae > Azobacteroides. Next base: position 6,653 of record JAISKG010000253.1, read on the forward strand.
GAAAATCTCAATCATCACCGTTTGCTACAATTCTGCCACAAATATCCGCACAACCATTGAGTCGATTTTGTCGCAAATCTATCCTGATATTGAATACATTGTGATCGACGGCGGCTCAACCGACGGCACCCAAGCAATCATTCAATCCTACGAAGCGGCTTTCAACGGCCGCCTGAAATGGCTCAGCGAATGCGACCAAGGTATGTACGACGCAATGAACAAAGGCATTCGCATGAGCACGGGAGAAGTCGTCGGAATCTTAAACTCCGACGATTTTTATAATTATCCCGACGCGGTAACGCGAGTGGTTCAAGTCTTTCAAGATCCTGCAATTGACGTTTGTTTTGCTGATGTGCGCTTCGTCAATCCGGAGAATTTGGATAAAACAGTTCGCTATTACTCCTCAGCGCGATTCACACCCGAATTATTCCGCCGGGGCTGGATGCCCGCGCATCCCACAGTTTTTATTCACCGGGAAAAGTTTGAGCAAATCGGTTATTACAAAACGGATTACAAAATTGCCGCCGATTTTGAATTGTTGATTCGTTTCCTTTACGTTCACCGCTTGCCTTACCGCTATCTCCCGCTCGATCTGATCAAGATGCGCACCGGAGGCAAAAGCACCCGGTCGTGGAAAAGCAATTATATCCTGAACAAAGAAATCGTCCGCGCTTGTCGCGAAAACGGCATCCGCACTAATCTTTGGGTAGTTTCGTTGAAATATTTCCGGAAAATTTTTGAATTGATTTTAGTGAAAGACAAATGAATATTTTAATCACCGGCATTCACGGTTTTGTTGGAAATAATTTGGTCAATGCGTTGAAAGATCATCATCACATTTACGGAGTTGATATTGTTTCACCACAAAAAGACGGCGTAATCGAAACATTTTCATGGGATTCGCCCTTACCTGCCATTGACACTATCATTCATCTGGCCGGCAAAGCCCACGATACAAAAAATCAAGCCGATGCAAAAATCTATTTCGACGTCAATTTCGGTTTGACAAAAAAAATCTTCGATTATTTTTTACAATCCGGCGCCAAACAATTTATTTTTTTCAGCTCGGTCAAAGCGGCGGCCGATCGCGTAGAAGGCGATTTTCTTACGGAAGAGGTTGTTCCCCACCCCTGCGGCCCTTACGGCGAAAGCAAAATCAAAGCCGAAAAATACATTTTAAATCATTCGTTAACAGATAAAAAAGTATATATTTTCCGTCCCTGTATGATCCATGGGCCGGGAAATAAAGGCAACTTAAACCTGCTTTATCAAGTCGCCGGCCGCAAAATCCCTTGGCCGCTCGGCGCCTTCGACAATTTGCGCTCTTTCATGAGCATCGACAATTTATCATACATCATAGAACAATTTATTGTACAAAATCCGGCATCAGGCATTTACCATCTGGCTGATGATGAGCCGCTTTCGACCAACGAACTTATCCGCTTGATCGCCGAGTCGAAGCATCAAAAGGCGCGAATCTGGAAAATCAACCAATCCTTGATTCAAGGAATAGCCAAAATCGGCTCCCTGCTCCGTCTTCCCTTGAACCTCGACCGGTTGCAAAAACTGACGGAAAATTATGTCGTTTCCAATCAAAAAATGAAAACGGCATTGGGAATTAATCAATTACCAATCGATGCACGAACCGGTTTGCAACAAACATTAAATAATATAAAATTTACAACGTATAACAGTTAAAAATCAAAATAAGTAATATAAAATATTTAATGTACTATTTTATGATTATCAAAATATCCAGTATGCGGTATGCGACTGCGTAGCGACCAAACTGTAACATTAAAAATTGATATGCACTGATTTTCTTAGCAAATTTTCAATCATGTTCTTCATTTTCCAATCTGTCATTATTCAAATTCTTCTGTGCGCCGGCATGCTGCTCTACTTCCGCATCGCCGACCGCTACAATATTATTGATAAACCCAACGAACGCAGTTCGCACAATTACGTCACCATTCGCGGAGGAGGTATCGTCTTCTGGATGGCCGGATTAATCTATGTCTTATTACACTTTGAAAACGGTTTATTCTTCTTTATCGGGCTGACCTTAATTTCTACCGTCAGCCTTTGGGACGATATTACTTCTCTGCCAAATAAAATCCGGCTTACTGTTCATTTCTTGGCTATTACTTGCGTTTTCTATGCTTTAGGGATATTTTCCGATTTACCTTGGTATTGGATTTTGGTTGCCTACACCTTTTTTGCCGGCATCCTGAACGCCTACAACTTCATGGACGGAATCAACGGCATCACAGGTTTGTACAGCATGGTTATTCTACTCAGTTTGCTCGCAATCAATCTTGAATGGACCTCTTTTACCGACATGGAATTGATTGTTTATGCCATTCTGTCATGTGTCGTCTTTTTATTTTTCAATTTCCGGAAACGCGCCAAATGTTTTGCCGGTGACATAGGAAGCATGGCGATCGCCTTCTGGATTCTTACACTCTTGCTGCAATTAATGTTAAAAGACCGTTCGCTCATCTGGATCCTGTTTTTAGCTGTTTATGGAGTAGATGCCGTCGGCACTATTCTACATCGTTTGTATCTGAAACAGAATATTTTCAAGGCGCATCGCCTGCATTTTTACCAAATATTATCCAACGAATGCGGCATCTCGCACCGGAAAGTAGCGAGCCTCTACGCTTTCGTTCAACTTCTGATTTGCAGCATTGTAATTTATGCCCATTTCTACCTCCGCCCGTATGAAGGATGGATCGGAGCAGGCGTCGTCATTCTTTTAATCAGGCTTTATTTACTGAAATTCAAATGTATAGAAAAATATTCAAACCGCTGATTGATAGAAGCATTGCTTTTATTAGCCTCATTTTCCTTTCTCCGTTTCTCCTCCTGCTGACCGCGCTATTGAGCATCGCCAATCAAGGCAAACCTTTCTTTTTTCATCAGCGGCCGGGAAAAAACGGACGATTATTTACAATGATCAAATTTCGTACAATGAACGAAAAACGGGATACCGATGGAGATTTATTACCTGATATACAACGTCTAACGCGCACCGGCGCCTTCTTGCGTAACTACTCTTTAGACGAACTCCCCAACTTGTGGAACGTACTCGCGGGCGAAATGAGTTTAGTCGGTCCGCGGCCATTAATGAAAGAATACTTACCTTTGTACTCGCCGGAACAAGCGCGACGGCACGATATTTGCCCCGGTATTACAGGCTGGGCGCAGGTAAACGGTCGCAATGCGATTAGCTGGCGCGAAAAATTTCAGTTGGATGTGTGGTATGTCGATCATCTTTCGTTGCGTTTGGATCTGAAAATCATCGGACTCACTTTGGGAAAAATTTTCCGGACAAAGGAAGTCAATGCTTCGGACGAACAAACAATGGAATGGTTCAACGGATCGAATTAGAGTAAGATAAGAAATCGAATGAAAGAAAAAATATGGATTTCTCCTCCGCATTTAAGCGGAAACGAGATAAATTTCGTCAAAGACGCTCTTGACAAAAATTGGATTACGACCCAAGGCGACAACGTCACCGGCTTCGAGCAGGACATCCAATTGTATGTCGGCGGAAAAGAACAGGCGGTCGTCGTCAATTCGGGCACGTCGGCGTTGCATTTGGCGATGATTCTCTTAGGCGTTGAAAAAGAAGACGTTGTAATCTGTCAGGATTTAACTTTCGTCGCTACGATTGATCCGGTCATGTACATCGGTGCAGAGCCGGTGATGGTCGGCAGCGAACCGGCCACTTGGAACATTTCCCCTGTTTATTTGGAAGAAGCCATTCAATCCTGTATTCAACGCGGCAAGAAACCCAAAGTCATTATTTGGGTGAATCTTTACGGAATGCCGGCTCAGATTCAAGCCATTAGAGATATTGCTCAAAAATACGAAATCGCGTTGCTGGAAGATGCCGCCGAATCGCTGGGATCAAGTTACGCCGGGAAAAAATGCGGCGCATGGGGCGATATTTCTGTTCTTTCTTTCAATGGAAATAAAATCATTACGACTTCGGGCGGCGGCGCTTTGCTCTCGGCCGATCCGGAGTATGTCCGGAAAGCCCGCTTTCTGGCCTCGCAAGCGCGCGACGAAGCGCCTTGGTACCAGCATTCGCAAATCGGCTACAACTACGGAATGAGCAACATCATCGCCGGAATCGGCCGGGCGCAAATGCAAGTCCTGCCGCAACGCGTGGAACAACGCCGACGCAACAACGCCTTTTACCGCACACAACTTTCCGACATCGACGGACTCAGGTTTCAAACGGAACCTTCGCCGGAATTTTATTCCAATTACTGGCTCACTTGCGTGCTGATCGATCCCGGAAAAACCGGCGGAATCACGCGCGACGACATTCGTAAAGCCTTGGAAGAAGAAAATATCGAATCGCGTCCGCTCTGGAAACCCATGCACTTGCAACCGGTTTTCGCACATTGCGCTTATTACGGCGACCGCACGGAAGAAGAATTATTTCAGCAAGGATTGTGCTTGCCGTCGGGTTCGGCTTTGACCGATAACGATTTGCAACGCATTACAGAAGTAATCAAAAATTGTTTGATAAAAAAATGAACCGGATCAAAATTGGAGTTATCGGCTTGGGCTACGTCGGTTTACCGCTCGCTCGATTGTTTGCGACGAAATATCCGGTGGTAGGTTTCGACATTAATCCGCAGCGCGTTGCGGAACTGAGGGAAGGCCGCGACCGCACGCTGGAAGTGGAAGAATCGCTGCTGAAAGCCGTCTTGAAACTGCAGGCCGGCGATGAACCGGGACTATTTTGTTCTTGTGAATCAACGGATTTGACGGATTGCAATTATTACATCGTGACAGTTCCCACGCCCGTCGATAAAAACAACCGCCCCGATTTATCTCCTCTGATCAAAGCCAGCGAAACCATCGGGCAAGTCATCAGTAAAGGCGATATTGTTATTTATGAATCAACGGTTTATCCGGGAGCGACGGAAGAAGATTGCATTCCGGTAATCGAAAAAATATCCGGCTTGGTCTTCAACCGCGACTTTTTCGCCGGTTATTCTCCCGAACGCATCAATCCGGGCGATAAAACGCATACAGTCGAAAAAATCAAGAAAATTACTTCCGGCTCCACGCCCGAAACCGGCGTGGCAGTCAACAATTTATACGCTTCGGTCGTGACGGCCGGAACGCATCTTGCGCCCTCGATCCGCGTGGCCGAAGCCGCCAAAGTGATCGAAAATTGCCAGCGCGACATCAATATTGCCTTCGTCAATGAACTTAAGCAGATCTTCGATTGTTTAAATATCGACACCTACGCAGTTCTGGAGGCAGCCGGCACCAAATGGAACTTTCTGCCTTTCCAGCCCGGATTGGCCGGCGGACATTGCATCGGAGTAGATCCTTACTATCTGGCGCAGAAGGCGCAAGAAGCAGGATACTATCCGCATCTGATTCTGGCCGGGCGGAGGTTGAACAACAGTATGGGCGAATACGTCGCTTCACAAATCATCAAAAAAATGATTAATGAAGGCATTCAAGTGAAAGGCGCGCGCGTGCTGGTGATGGGAATCACGTTCAAAGAAAATTGCCCGGATGTCCGTAATACGAAAGTAGTTGATGTGATTCGCGCCTTGCAGGAATACGGAACAGAAGTCGCCGTTTACGATCCTTGGGCCGATCGCGAAGAAGTGAAAAGAATATATAACGTAAAGATAGAAAGCCATTTACCGGAAACCAAATTTGATGCGATAACGATCGCTGTGATTCATCAAGTATTTGATTCCGTGGATTATTCCCGTTTGCTGAAAGAAAAAAGCGTGTTGTATCATTTGAAAAGATAAAACACATTTGTTAACCGGACATTAACACACTTTAACTAAGTAGCGGGGAAATTCTTATGTTTAATGGTTAAATTTGCAATTGGAGGAAGAAGGAGTGATTATGAAGATTAATTGGATAACATCCGTGGCGGCTAAAATACACGCTACGTTGAAAGGTTTTCCTTATTTGCCGAAACGATTGATTTTTTTAATCGATTTGTTGATGGTGACTTTGGCTTTTTCCATATCTTATTGGATATGTTACGATTTGCTCCATGTTAAAATCGCCATCGACGTCTTTTTGTTCAAATTGGCGCTTTGCCTTTCCGTAACGGGATTTTTCTTTTTCATTTTCAAAACCTATTCGGGCATCTTGCGTTATTCGTCGTTTATGGACGCTTTGCGCATTTTTGCTGCTTTGTTTTTAGCGAATACTGTTCTGATCGGAATCAACAAACTGCTTTCGATTTATTACTCGCATTCGATTCTTTCATGGGAAGGTTTTTTCATCAATTTTGAATTGGCTTTCAGCATGATTTTCTTTTCCCGGATGGTGGTTAAATTGCTTTTCGATTTTGCACGAACCTCTTACAGCAAAAAACAGGAAAGTATTCCTCTGTTGATTTATGGAACAAAACCGTCGAATGTCGGCTTGGCCAAATTGATGATCAACGACGAGCACTTGCCATACCGGATCGTCGGTTTTATTTCGCAGGATTGGGACGTTGCCAACAAGCACCTGATCAATCAACCGGTTTATTACAGGGATACACTTTTCAAAGATCTGTCATCAGTTAACGCGAAAGCCATTTTAATTAATCCGGAAGAATTAGAGCGTTCGGAAAAACAAATGATTGCCGATAAATGCCTGCAATACAAGATTGATTTGTTGTCGGCGCCTTCAATCGAAGCGTGGAAAGGGAACCGGCAGGAACTCAAAAAAGTACGTATCGAAGATCTGTTGGGACGGATTCCCATTCAAATTGATTTGGAATCGATCGAGAAAAATTTAAACGGAAAAACCGTGCTGATTACAGGAGCCGCCGGTTCGATCGGCAGCGAAATTGTTCGCCAAGTCTGCCGGTTTGAAGTAGGCGTGCTGTTGATTTGCGACATTGCCGAAAGTCCGCTGCACGAACTCAGTTTGGAAATCAAAGATAAATTCCCAATGATTCGCTTTGTCCCGATCGTAGGAAACGTGACGAATTACGATCAAATGAAATTGATGTTTGAGTGTTACAAACCTCATTATATTTATCATGCAGCTGCCTACAAACACGTTCCACTGATGGAGGCGCATCCGTGCGAAGCTGTAATGACGAATGTGCTCGGAAGCCGCAATATTGTGGATTTAGCTTTGTTCTATCATGCCGAAGCCTTCGTGATGATTTCAACGGATAAGGCGGTGAATCCGACGAATGTGATGGGCGCCTCAAAGCGAATCGCCGAAATTTACGTACAATCGCTCTCGAAATACAAGACGAATGACGCTTCCTGCACAACCCGGATTATCACCACTCGCTTCGGAAACGTTTTAGGATCCAACGGTTCGGTGATCCCGCGATTTGAAAACCAGATCAAGCAGGGCGGTCCGGTCACCGTCACCCATCCCGACATTATCCGTTATTTCATGACGATTCCAGAAGCTTGCCGCTTGGTTTTAGAAGCGGGAAATTTCGGGAAAGGCGGCGAAGTATTTATTTTTGACATGGGTGAATCGGTCAAAATCAAGGATCTGGCTGAGAAAATGGTTCGCCTTTCCGGATTGCAGCCCTACAAAGACATCGAAATCAAATTCACCGGATTGCGCCCCGGCGAAAAATTGCACGAAGAATTATTATATGACAAAGAAAACGTGAAACCGACACACAACCGCAAAATTAAAATCGGAAGCGTGCGCGAATACGATTATCAACAAGTAGTTGTACAATTGGATCAACTGATCGAAACGGCGCGTACTTGTGATAAAATCGAAGTCGTCCGATTGATGAAACAAATTGTTCCGGAATACATCAGTCAAAATTCGGAATACGAGAAATTAGATCACAAATAAATGAATATCAAATGAATATAGCAATTGTTGGAACAGGTTATGTAGGCTTAGTCACCGGAACTTGTTTTTCCGAAATGGGCATTCACGTGACTTGTGTCGATGTGGATACGCGCAAGATTGAGTCTTTGAAAGAAGGAATCGTTCCGATTTACGAACCCGGATTAGACGAATTGGTCAGGAAAAATTATCAGGCCGGCCGCTTGAATTTCACTACCAACCTCACTTCCTGTTTAAATGAGGTAGAAGTTGTTTTCAGCGCGGTAGGAACTCCGCCCGACGAAGACGGCAGCGCGGATTTGCGTTATGTGCTGGACGTGGCTCGTACCATCGGCCGTACTATGCAAAAATACCTTTTGGTCGTGACCAAAAGCACCGTTCCCGTAGGAACCGCGCAAAAAGTAAAAATCGCCATTCAAGAAGAATTAGACAAGCGCGGCGTGAATATTCCGTTCGACGTAGCTTCCAATCCCGAATTTCTGAAAGAAGGATCGGCCGTGAAAGACTTTATGAGTCCCGATCGCGTAGTCGTCGGCATCGACAACGACCGCGCAAAAAACTTGATGGAAAAACTTTACAAACCTTTCACACTCAGCAATTACCGGATGATTTTCACCGATATTCCATCGGCGGAAATGATTAAATATGCAGCCAATGCAATGCTGGCCACACGCATTTCGTTTATGAACGACATCGCCAATTTATGCGATTTGGTCGGAGCCGACGTGAACATGGTTCGCCGCGGCATCGGTTCGGATTCGCGCATCGGCAGCAAATTTTTGTATCCCGGCTGCGGTTACGGCGGCAGTTGTTTTCCGAAAGACGTAAAAGCCTTGATCAAAACGGCTTCACAATACGGTTACGACATGCAAGTGTTGAAGGCTGTCGAAGCCGTCAACGAAAAACAAAAAAGCATCGTGCTGGAAAAACTCGTGAAAGCGCTCAACAACGGTGAAAAAGCTGCAAATTCTGCAACCATATTAAAAGGCAAAACTATCGCTATCTGGGGCTTGGCTTTCAAACCCGAAACCGATGATATGCGCGAAGCGCCCGCTTTGGTCGTGATCGACCGCTTGGTGAAAGCCGGTAGTGTGGTGCGAGTCTATGACCCTGTCGCGATGGACGAATGTAAACGGCGTATCGGTGATCAGGTTACATATTGCAATGATCTGTACGACACCGTTTTGAATGCCGACGCCATTTTACTGCTCACCGAATGGAAAGAATTTCGCCTGCCCTCGTGGGACGTCTTGAAAAAAACGATGAACCGTCCCATCCTCATCGATGGACGCAATATTTACGACAAACAGGAAATGTCGGCCAACGGATTCATTTATGCCGGAATCTAAACCGATTTATTGCATAACGGCTCCGCCGGAAATCAGCGCTACCATTACTTTGCCGGCCTCAAAAAGTATAAGCAACCGGATGTTGATTCTGAATGCGTTGAGTCGTAGCCCCTACCCGATCGAAAATCTTTCGGATAGCGACGATACGCAAGTATTGCTCAAGGCTTTAAATTCCAAAGAAAAAAATTTGGACATCGGCGCAGCCGGAACTTCGATGCGTTTCCTCACCGCTTACTTATCCCAATCTTCCGGCGAATACACGCTCACCGGCACCGAACGGATGAGAAACCGTCCGATCGGAATTTTAGTCGATGCTTTGCGGCAACTAAGCGCCGACATCGATTATTTGGAAAAAGAATCGTACCCGCCGCTGCGTATTCGCGGACGAAAATTACAAGGCGGAAAAATTGTCATCGACGGAAGCGTGAGTTCGCAATACATTTCCGCTCTGCTGATGATCGCTCCCGGCATGGAACGCGGATTAACTTTGCAATTCAAAGGCGCAATCACTTCCCTACCTTACTTGCAAATGACAATCCGTTTAATGGAAACCTTCGGTGTACAAATAGAATGGCCTGACATTAACACACTTAGCATTGATCCACAAACTTACCGGCCGCAACCTTTTCGCGTCGAAAGCGATTGGTCGGCCGCTTCTTATTGGTACGAAATTCAAGCTTTGTATCAAGGGCGTAGCCGCATCGAATTGTTGGGTTTGGAAGAAAACAGCGTGCAAGGCGATGCCAAAGCGGCTGCCATTTTTGAAAATTTGGATCGTCATATCCACAATCAAACGGCCGGGGTTTTTGAATACGATTTCGTCAACGAGCCGGACTTGGCGCAAACTTTGACGGTCGCTTGCTGCCTGCTCGACGTCCCCTTCCGTTTCACCGGCTTGCACAGTCTTCGCATCAAGGAAACCGACCGCATTTCGGCTTTGCAAACGGAATTGAAAAAATTAGGCTATATACTTGCCAATGAAGGCGATCATAGTTTGCAATGGGACGGACAAAAAGTCGCCGCAGAACATAATCCGGTGATTGCCACTTATGAAGATCACCGCATGGCGATGGCTTTTGCGCCTGCCTGCATCCGTACGGGAAGCATTCGCATTCAAGATCCGGCGGTGGTTTCCAAATCGTATCCTAATTTTTGGAAGGATTTGCAACAAGCAGGATTTTTAATAAGTGGAAAATTGAAAATAGAGAATTGAAAATGGATTTGTTGCAATATGCTTTTTTTCGCCATGCGTTGATTGGGAGTTTGTTTACTTGCATTGCTTGCGGAATTGTGGGCAGTTACATTGTCGCCCGACGGCTGGTTTTTATCAGCGGTGGAATTACGCATGCTTCATTCGGAGGATTAGGATTGGGCTTTTATCTGGGAATCAATCCGATTTTGTCGGCTTTGGTTTTTTCCGTTGCTTCGGCGTTCGGCGTCGAATGGCTTTCCAAGAAGCAAGGCGTACGCGAAGATTCGGCCATTGCGGCTTTCTGGGCTTTGGGAATGGCTTTAGGAATCCTGTGTATTTTCCTCACTCCGGGCTACACGCCCAATATTTCCGCTTACCTTTTCGGCAATATTTTAACGATCACGCAAACGGATATTGCTTTCGTCGGAATTTTTGCCGTCGCGCTGAGCATTGCTTTTATCTGCTTCTTTGAACCAATTTTATATACCGCGTTTGATCGCGAATTTGCCCAAACCAAAGGAATTAAAGTCGCGCTGATCGAATATCTGATGATGCTGGCAATTGCCGTCGCCATCGTTTCATCCATCCGCTTGATCGGTGTAATGTTATTAATGTCGCTATTAACCATTCCACAAATGACCGCCAATTTATTTACGTCCCGCTTCAAAAACCTGATTTTCTACTCTATCTTCTTCGGCATGGCCGGATGTATCGCGGGCTTATTTCTTTCCTATTTCTTGAACGTACCTTCAGGGGCGGCGATCATCTTCGTTCAAGTCCTTCTTTTTCTTATTTGTAAAGGGGTTTTATTTTTTATGATTACCTTACATACAAGGCAATAAAACAGCAGGATTTCTGTTTAAAAAAGAATGAAAGCGCGTTATTTTCTCTTTGTCTTCTGTTTGCCGTTCCTGTTGTATGCCTGTACTTCCACAAAAAACACGGCGGGGACAAGGTGGTATCATGCCATCAATACGCGATATAATATTTACTTCAACGGCGATCAGGCCTATCAACAGGCGCTTAAAACGCAAGAAGAAGAATACGTGACTAAAGAAAATTTTTCCAAATTAATATGGATGTACCCGAGCAGTGCACTGCCGAAAGACAAGCAAACGACGGGCGGGCCGTTCAACAAAGCGATCGAAAAATCGGTGAAAGCGATCAAGCGACATTCCATCCAGACAAAGCCGGAAAAAGAGCAGGGCAAGCGCAATGATCCGAAATACAAGGAATTTATGAGCCGCACAGAATACAATCCGTTTCTCTATAAGGCTTGGCTGCTCATGGCAAAATCGCAGTTTTACAACGGCGATTTCCTGCAGGCTTCCAGCTCGTTTTCCTACATCGCGCGGCTTTACGCTTCCCAGCCGGCGGTCGCCAATGAAGCCATTATTTGGAAAGCGCGCGCTTACGACGAGATGACTTGGTATTTCGAGGCGGAAGATCTGCTAAGCAAATTAAATCCGAATACGTTTACTAAAGAACAAAAGCACGAGTTTGCCGCCGTCAAAGCCGATTTGTTTATCAAGCAAAAACAATATACCGAAGCGATTCCGTATCTGCAAACGGCCATCGATTCCGAGAAAAATAAATTGCAAAAAACGCGCGAAAAATATTTATTGGGACAACTGTATGCACAGACGGGACAAAAGGCCTTGGCGTATCAGACTTTCGGACAAATCAATAGCCGCTATGCTCCTTATATCCTGGAATTAAGCGCGAAAATCCGGCAAACGGAAGTCTATTCACAAAATGATACAACGAAAATGGCGCGGCAATTGCGAAAAATGACGAAAAGCAGTAAAAACAAAGATTACCTTGATCAGATTTATTACGCGCTCGGCAACGTTTATCTGTCGGTTCCCGATACGGCCAAAGCAGTAGCAAGTTACGAAAAAGGCATGGAATCAAGCACGCAGAACGGAATCGATAAAGTGCTGAATGAAATTAAGTTAGGTGATATTTATTTCGAACAGAGAAAATATGTGCAGGCGCAGCCTAATTATGCGGATGCACTCAGTCAACTGAAAAAAGAGGACGAGGATTATCCACGCGTGTCGAAGCGATCGGAAGTACTGGATGCATTGCTGGTTCACTATGAAGCCGTTGAGTTACAAGACAGTTTGCAACGCTTGTACAAGATGAGCGAAGAAGAACGTTTGGCGGTCGTCAACAAAATCATCGCCGACTTGATCAAAAAAGAAAAAGAGGAACAGAAAAAAGCCGATCGCGACGAATATCTTTCCCGTCAGGAAGAAAACCGCAACTCGATGAATCCGCGCGGAGGAGGAGTGGGCGCGGTGATGCCGCCTTCCGATCCGAATTTGTTTTATTTTTATAATACTCAAGCGGTTGCGATTGGAAAAACAGCGTTCCAGCAAAAATGGGGTCGCCGAAAATTGGAAGACGATTGGCGGAGGAAAAATAAAATAAGCCCGATGGATGTTTTCGATGAGAATAGCGAAACGGAAAATCCGGACGAAAACAACGAATCGGTTGAAAATCAAACGGAGAATATTGAGGATAAACCGGAAATTCCATTATCCGACGACCCGAAAGATCCGCAATTCTATCTGCAACAAATTCCTAAGACAGAAGAAGATATTGAGGCTTCCAACCTCATCATCGTTGACGGACTTTACAATATGGGCGTGATTTACAAAGACTTATTGGAAGATGCCGGTTTGGCTTTGGAAACGTTCCATACGCTGGATGCGCGTTTTCCCGACAATGAAAATAAACTCATGGCGTATTATCATACCTATTTGATTTATTTACGGCAAGGCAATCAAGCAATGGCCGATTTGTATAAACGAAAAATCATTGAGGCGTTTCCCGACAGCGAATATGCAATTGCCATGGCCGATCCGAATTACGAATACAATCGCCGGATGATGGATGTCGTATTAGATTCGATTTATCAAACGACTTACGAAGCTTATCTTAATGGAAATCCGAAAGTTGTGCAGCAAAACTATCAACAGGTAACGGGAAAATACGCGCAAAGTCCGTTAATGCCTAAATTCATGTTTTTGAATGCGTTAAGTTATGTACAAACGCATGACGACGAAGGTTTCAAAAAGCAATTGAAAGAATTGATCTCAAAATATCCCGAAGCGGACGTGAGCGTTTTGGCAGCCGAGATGATGAAAGGATTTCAGCGGGGATTGAGCCTTTCCAAGACCGGAAATGGTCGCTTGGCGAACGGAAGCTTGTTTACCACGCGCTTCGGAGCAGGCGAGGAAATGCTCGAAAACGATTCGTCGCTTGTTTTTGCCGAAGCAAGCAATATTCCTCACAAGTTGCTGATTATTTATGAGAAAGGAACGCTCAACGACAACTTGCTGCTTTATACGGTAGCCGGATTTAACTTTGGAAATTTCAAATTAAACGATTTCGATTTGGACCGGACGAATATGGGAAATATCAATTTGTTGCAAGTGCAAACTTTCCACAATTTGAGCGAGGTGATGCAGTATGTGAAGATGATTTACGAGCCGGAAGGTTATGCGCAAACATTGGGAACTTCGGCGGTGATCGTTCCGATTTCGTTGGAAAATTATAACATTCTGACGAAAGGTAAACGCTTGGAGGATTATTTGCAATTCTTTGAGAACTTGTACGGGAAAGTTTATCCGGAGTTGATTGGGCAGTGGAGGAAAACCACAGAGGATGTGGAGAACACGGAGAAAAAGGAAGTGAAGGAGAAAGAAGCGAGTGAAGAGATTGAAATAGAAGATGATATGCCGATTTTGGAGATTCCGCTTACGGAAGTGAAGAAAGAGGAGAATGATAGTACGGCGGTTGTGAGCGAGGAAGATCTTTTGATGGAGAAAATGAATGACCGGTATAATGAGGCTTCGGATTTATTTGATAATGTGAATAATACGATCGACGAAATTGCCGATGACCCGGTGCGGGGAATCCTGAACCTGTTCAAGAAAAAATCTTCCGATCCGATTAGCGAATATGCGAAGGAGCAGGAAAAATTGGCAAAAGAGCAGAGAAAGCAGGAGGAGAAAGAGAAACGGGAAAGGGAAAAAGCAGCGAAAGCGGAAGCGCAGCAGCAGGCAAAGCAGCAGCGGGAATTGTTGAAACAGCAAGAAACGGAAGCGAAAACGCAGCAAAAAGAAGCGGAAGCGAAGGCCAAAGCGGAACAGAAAGCGATCGAAGACGCCAAGAAAGCTAAAGCGGAGGAGAAAAAGCGCCTCCAAAAGGAAAAAGACGAAGCGCGCAAAAAGAAACAGGCGGAATACAAAGCGCGGCAAAAACAAAAAGAGGAAGAGCGCAAAGCCAAAGAAAAAGCGCGGCAAGAACAACTAAAAGCAAAAAAGAAATGATGAAGAAAGATAAAATCCTGTGGGCCGACGATGAAATAGAATTACTGAAACCGCACATCCTCTTCTTAGAGGATAAAGGTTTTGAAGTCGCCACCGTTTGCAGCGGCCAGGATGCAATCGACTGCGTAAAGGAACAAACCTTCGACCTCGTCTTCTTAGACGAAAACATGCCCGGATTGAGCGGCATCGAAACGCTGACGATCATCAAAGAAATCAACCCCAATGTGCCGGTGATCATGATCACAAAAAGCGAGGAAGAAAGTATTATGAATCAAGCGATTGGGGGAAAAATAGCCGATTACCTGATCAAGCCGGTGAATCCGAATCAAATCCTTTTGTCGATCAAAAAGAACTTGCATAAGAACCAGATCATGACGGAAACGACGACTTCGGGCTATCAGCAAGATTTCATGAAAATCAGTATGCAGATCAACGATTCGTTCTCGACACAAGATTGGGAAGACGTTTATAAAAAGCTGATTTATTGGGAAATGGAATTAGCCGAAAATCAAACGAGCATGGTGGATTTGCTGCGGACTCAAAAAGCGGAAGCCAATCACCTGTTCGGAAAATTCATCAAACGGAATTATGAAGATTGGATTGCTCGTCCAGATCAGCCCGGCCGGCCTTTGATGAGTCCTGATATTTTCAAGAAAAAATTGTTCCCTTTGTTGGACGAGGGCGAAAAAATCTTTTTCATCGTCATCGACAATTTCAGGCTCGACCAGTGGCGGGAAGTCAAAGACGTTCTGGCTGAATTTTTTACCTTTCAGGAAGATTTGTATTATTCCATTTTACCCACGGCCACACAATACGCGCGCAACGCGATTTTTTCGGGATTAATGCCGTTGCAAATCGAGCAAATGTTTCCCGAATTGTGGATTGACGAAGAATCGGAAGAAGGTAAAAACCTGAACGAGGCGCCATTGATTCAAACGCAAATCGAACGGTTCCGCAAAAAATATACCTTTTCTTACCACAAGATCAACGATTCGACGTATGGCGAAAAACTGCTCCAAAATTTCCATCAGTTCGATCATTACGACTTGAATGTCATCGTGTTGAACTTCGTGGACATGCTTTCGCACGCGCGCACGGAATCGAAAATGGTGCGCGAGCTGGCC
>JAISKG010000068.1 GCA_031261015.1 Dysgonamonadaceae bacterium
ACTCCAATCAACGGCATTTTATTGCCCGATAACGATAATTTTTTTATCTTCGGAAGATTCTTTTCCTTCGGAAGTTGTGACGATCGCACGGTACAAATAAATTCCCGGTTGCACTCCAACTCCCGAATTATCCGAAAGATTCCAACGAATAGGCTGTGCTTTCAACGCGACGGACGAACCGCTCGCGGCATAATTCCAAATCAAATGCCCGGCCAAATCATAGATATAAACATCCAGATCAATCGCAGCATCCGGTTGACTGTGCGAGAAAGTGAAATCGGTATAAGTACGCGCCGGAACTTGCGAAGCTTCGAGATCGTACAAAGGCTTCCTCAATCCGGGAACTACTTGAAAATGAAGCGAATCTAATGCCGAATTATTCTCAATATTCCATACTTTAAATTCTAATTGATGCGCGCCGGCTTTCAAGGCCGGAACCGGGAAACGCACTTCTCCCTGATTTTCGTGATTGCGATCGGGAAAATAATAACGGTTGAGTGTATAAGTCAACGCGGCCGAACGGTCGATGCAGAGCGTAATGTCGTGTCCCAATCCGCTGCCTGTCATATTAATTCCTTTTGTATCAGCTATTTTTGCAATAAATACAGGTGCTTCATTAACCGTGTCGCCATCCAAGAAAGTTTCGTTATCGAGATACAAGCCCAAAATTTGCGGAGTGCCGGGAGAAGTCGAACTGCCCGAGCCGGTCAAGCGATAATTACCGAATGAACCGACGGCATCGACATTGTTATTTTCATCGAAAGCATAAAAACAAATTTTCCCTTTTTCCTGACTGTAAGAAATATCCAACGGAACAGTAAACGAAACCGTGAAACGGCCGTTGGTCACAATGTCAGTGCCGAAATAAGCCCGGTTGGGATAATCAATATAAGAGAAATAATTTCCAGAACCGTCGGGATTTACCGCCTTGATTGCCTGCTGGTTATCCAATACTGTCGTATTAACGGCTCCGTTGAATCCCGTCAATACCTGTCCGGACTGATTCACGATTTTTCCTTGCAAAGTCACTTTTTCCAAGGCTTTAAAGGTATAAGTCTGCCCGGAAACCACATTGCTTCCGTTGATTTTTTCCAATTCAACTTTCCAATCGGGATAGGCCAGCATCAAAGCCGGATCGCCCAACAAAACATAATTCAACCGGTTAGCATCGCCGCTGCGACCGTTTTTAGCTCTGCGCAATACATCGCCCAAGCGCGGACGCTGGCCACTTGTTGTACTGAACAAATTCCGGACCAAAAGTCCGTTCAGATTGGCATTATTATTGGAATAAACCACGCGGCTCGTTGTAAATAAAGCGATTGCCCCACTTTTTTCGTTCAGGAAAGCTTCTTCGGCGCCCGTCGTCGAAAAGCGGTCGAACCAACCGAAGTCGCAAGTGGCAGTAATCCACAAAGGAAGTCCCTCGAAGTTCATTTGCCTGACATCTCCAGAGTTAAGCATATCTTCGGCCGACCAGCCGCCGGTACCTCCATGTCCTGTATAGTTCAATACACAGGCGCCCTCATTCAAAGCGTTCAAAAATTTCTTTTTCGCATCAGGATAAAACTTTTTCCCGTTGAGCGACACCGGTTTAAATGCATCCATATAGGATTTGGTCATCACATATTCGGGAGCATTCGTGGAAATAAATTGTGAAATAGTATCGGCTTGTGTCGCATGTACGCAATAGGGGTCTGCTCCCGTATCATCGGCAGTGAAAATAACATTGTTTTTCCAGCCGGTATATAATTGATCGTCCATGTATTTCGTCACTTTATTCACTGCGTTGGTCGCTTGCCGTACCGAATTGACCGGAAAACGTCCGACTCCCAGATCTAATTGCTCGGAAGCCATCGCAAGTCCTTCATTATCATCTAAGAAGCCGAAATAATCGTCGGTGCCGTAAGAAGTGGCTTCGTTAAGCGATTCGCGAAATTGATAAGTCATCAAATAATATTGCGGATCCATGGTCGAAGCAGTGGTTGTCAAGTGACGATTGTCGAACAAGCCGTCGCCGAAAAGCAGCAAATATTTCGGTTTATTGGCCTCGGTTGTCGCACGATCGTAAAACATTTTCACGAAACGACGGTAAGCCGTAGCATCGGGACAACCCGACGAAAACTCGTTGTAAATCTTTTCCGCCTGAACCGTAATCACGCGTAACTGATCTTTTTGCCGATGTTTGTCGGCCAGTGTTTCCGCTTGTGCCTGATAAACTTTCGGAACGATAATCACCAAATCCGTAGCCGGTAAAGCGTGCAAATCCTGATTTTCGACCACGCCCATCACTTGAGGCGACGGAAACGAGCGACTGCAATCAATCATCGCATATTCGCGCAATTGGCTATTTTTATCTGCGTTAAAACTCAAAGTCCCATTATCTGTGGTAGTTTGTACGATCTTAGGACTTAATCCGTCGGTAACATCCCAGATCATCGTTTGCGCGCCGGCGTTGCTGATTCTGTAATTGACCGAAGATGTGCGACTTTCCTTACTTCGGAAAAACACAAACGGCTTGTCATAAAAGCGCAAATTGCGTTTGGCGACTACCGTAATATAATTCAACATAGCGATCGCTTGTCCGGCGGAATTATATGTAACCGTAGCCGTAAACGATTCGTTTTTAGCTCCTTGCGCCCAAGGCTTAACATCTTCCGCCATATACGCTTTCCGATAACCGTCGGAATTGGCAGGAGGCGGATCAATGCTGATACTAATCAATTGCTTGCCGCCGATCGACAAAGAAACCGGCGTCGTTTTGGTGGGCATCGCGGCAAAAGACAGTGCCACTTTTCCTGCATCGGCCGTAATTCCCGGCATTTGGAAAGAAAAATTCTGCACAATCGCGCCGATAAAACTTTCGCCAAACAGTTCCCTACCCGACTCCATAATTGCTACGGAATCTTTCTCGTGCAAAACGTAATCATCGAAAGTCGTTAACGTTAACGAAGCGCTCACGTAAGAATTTTGTGTACTCATCGTTTGAGGCGCGCTGTTGTTTTCCGTCAGAAAATAGGATCCGTAAGTGGAATACGGATTATAGGTATGCGTGTAAAAATCAGCGCTCGCATCATAACTCCATTTCAACGTTCCCATTCCGTAAAACAACAAATAATCGCCGGAATTAAAAATCCCGTCGGCGCCTTTATCGATCCACATCGGAACTTCGGGCAAATCGTCGATGTAAGACTTGGTGAAATCTTCTTCCAGCATCCAACCTCCATAGCCATAGAGTTTTACTTTGGCCGGATCGTCGAAGCCCATTGCCTTTATCTCGTCATAAGTTAATTTATAAACGGCATTTTCCGTCACTTTGAGTTGAATCCATTTTCCTGACGACAAAACGGAATGCGCAGCATAGCGCGAGCCGTCGTTAATCGCTTTTGCCGGAAACATCGCCAGCAATCCAACGCAAATCATCAACCATTTGTTTAGTTTCATTTTGATTAGCAATTTATTATTTCACAAAAAAATCCAATACTCTATTTTCTCCAATATATCCTTGTAAGTGATCGTCTATCTGCAACTTAATTCCTGCCGACGGTGCGCCCGTAAAAATCAAATCTCCTATTTTCAATGTAAAAAAACGGCTGACATAAGCAATAATTTCGTCGATCGAGAAAAGTTGGTTCTCCGTATGTCCTTCTTGCACGCGCTTTTCGTTGATATTCAAATGAAAAGGCAAATGATTGACATCCGCATCGCAAGTTTTCAAAGCAACAAAGTTACCAATTATTGCCGAATTATCAAAAGCCTTGCTCATTTCCCACGGCAAAGATCCGGATTGCAAACGTTCCAACAGGTCACAGGCCGTCAGGTCGATGCCGGCCGTAACTTCCTCATAATAGCGGTGTGCAAAGCGCGGCGCAATATTTTTTCCCAAGCGGCTGATTTTTACCACGATTTCAATTTCGCCCCGAAGATCCGAACTGAAATCGGGGATAAAGAAAGGTTTTCCATCTTTCAGCAAGGAAGAATCAGGTTTCAAAAAAACGACAGGTTCCGAGGGTTTTGTAATCCGGTAATTTTTGGCTACACAAATAATCTTCATCTTTGAAAATTAAGGATTTAATACAATTAATTTTTTAGCTTTCGTACCTTCTTTTCCGCCCGGATCGTTGATAATTGCTTGATATACATATACTCCCGCGGGAACTCGGTCGCCTCGTGTATTGGTCAAATCCCAAGAAACTCTATAATCCTTTAACCAGGAGGAAGATCCTCGTTCGGAATGCGTCCAGACCAAACGGCCGGTCAAATCGTAAACATTGATCGCTACGTCGATAACCGATTCGGGACGATCGTGCGTGAAAAGAAAATCGGTCGAAGTGCGTGCCGGCACCACCGTAGCCGTCAAGTCATAAACATGCGGCTGCAAGCCTTCTACTACCGTGAAATCCAGCGTGGCGATCGACGAATTATTCAGAATATCCCAAATCCGGAACGTCAACTGATGCTTTCCAACGGGCAATTGAGGAATCGAAAAACGAATTTCTCCGTTATTTTCTTCTTCCTTATCGGGAATATAATAGGAGTTCAATGTGTAAGTGAAGCGCGTCAAATTGTCGATTGAAAGCGAAATATCGTGATCCAATCCGTTGCCTGTCAGGTTGATTCCATCTTTATCGAAAACGCGGGCGACGAAATAAGGCGTTGCATTCGTCTTGTCGCCGCTACGAAACGATTCGGAATTGAGAAACAAGGCGGAAATTTCAGGTCCTTCGCCGTCATCATCTATATTTGTGTCCGAACCGAATAACATATAGTTCTTGTAATAACCGTGGGCATCGCGGCCGGTAGTTCCGTCGTAAGCATAGAAAGTCATTTTACCGTTATCCTGCTTGTAGGCAATATCCTTAGGTACAGTGAAAGAAACGGCGAAACGCCCGTCTTTCACCGTCCGGTTGCCGGTATAAACTTTACTCGGATAATCGATATACGACCAATAATAAATTTGATCTTCGGTAGTCATCCGGTAATAAACGGCATTGATGGATTGCTTGCTGTCGAACACCGAAGTTTTGACGTCGCCGTTGAACGAATTGACAATCGTTCCGGTTGGATCGACGACACTGCCTTCCACTGTCACTTTTTCGAGCGCTTTCAACACATAAACGCTGTCGGGCAAGATCGTTTCCCCATTGATTTTTTCCAATGCTACTTGTAAATCGGGATAAGCCAATTCCAGCGCAGGATCGCCTAACAAGACGTAGTTCAACTTGTTGAAATCCGATCCGACTTCATTTTTACTCTTACGGAGAATATCGCCCAAACGCAGATGTTTTCCGTTTTGCGTCGCAAACGTATTCCGGATCAAACGGGAATGAATCGAGGCGTTTCCATCGGAATAAACCACGCGGCTCGTCGTAAACAAGGCAATGGCTGCGCTTGTTTCGTTCAAAAAAGCTTCTTCACCCGAAGTGGTCGCGACACGGTCGAACCAACCGAAATCGCAAGTCGCTGTAATCCAAAGCGGAAGACCCTCAAATTTCATTTGCCTCACGTCGCTTCCGTTCAACATATCTTCGGCCGACCAGCCGCTCACGCTGCCATGACCGGTGTAATTCAACAAGAAAGCGCCTTTCTGCAAAGTGTTTAGAAATTTTTTCTTTGCATCGGGATAAGTTTTTTTCCCGTTTACGTCTGCCGGTTGAAAAGCATCCATATATACTTTAGTAACAGCATATTGAGGAAAATTATTTTGAACGAATTGCGCAATGCTGTCAGCTTGAATGGCGTGGTAGCAATACGAATCGTCGCCGGTATCGTCGGCAGTAAAGATGACATTGTTTTTCCATTCGCCGTAATTTTTATCGTCGATATAAGCCATTACTTTTTTCACGGCATTAGTAGCTTGCCTGAGTGAACTCACCGGGAAACGGCCAACACCGATATCCATCCGGTCGCTACCGATGTCCGTTCCTTCCTCATCGTCTAAAAATCCGAAGTAGTCGTCTGTCCCATAAGAAGTTGACTCATTAACTGATTCTTTTACTTCGTAAGTCAACAAATAATAATGCGGGTCGATGGCAGCCACTGCTTTCGTCAAATGACGATTATCGAAAATTCCATCACCGAAAAGTAATAGATAACGCGGCTTGTCGGTTTCGACAGCGGCGCGATCATAAAACATTTTCATAAAACGGCGGTAGGCGGTCGCATCGGGAGATCCCGACGAAAACTCGTTGTAAACCCAGTCCGGTTGAACAACAGTGACCCGCAAATGATCGCTTGTCCGGTGTTTTTCGGCCAAGGATTCCGCTTGAGCCATATATACTTCCGGAGAAATAATTACCAAATCGACCGGAGCCAAAGCATGCAGATCCTGATTGGAAACTTCGCCGAGGACTTGCGGCTTCGGAAACGACTTGCTCGGATCGACCATGACGTATTCGTGCAAGACGGGATCTTTTTCTGCTCCGAATATCAGACGATTGCCTTCTTTCGTTGTTTTTACGACGCGAGGTTCTGCACCTTCGGTCAATTCCCAAATCATTGCTTGCGATCCGGCATTGTCAATCGTATATTTCACATTAGACACACGACTTTCTTTACTCCGGAAAAACGTATATGCACGATCATAAAACTGCAAACGGCGTTTCATATTCAATGCAATGAAATTCAGGTGAGCCAGCGTTCCATTGGCTGCGTATGAAACAGTCGCCACCGTTTGTTCGGACTTCGCGCCTTGCGGCCAGGGTTGAATCATTTCCTTGAGCCAAGCTTTGCGATAATCCGATTTGATAGCTGCATCGACCATCAGATTGATAATTGTTTTACCGCCAATGGAAAGCGTAACGGGAGTAGGCACAGCAGG
Organism: Dysgonamonadaceae bacterium; assembly: GCA_031261015.1. Classification (GTDB taxonomy): domain Bacteria; phylum Bacteroidota; class Bacteroidia; order Bacteroidales; family Azobacteroidaceae; genus Azobacteroides. The sequence continues at coordinate 6,818 of JAISKG010000068.1, forward strand.
ATAACCGGCAAATGACAAGCGAGCGGCGCCGGTATCTTCCGTTATACCCGGAATGGAAAACGGAAACGACTGCGTCGATTTATTGGTGAAACTTTCACCGAACAATTCTCTTCCCGAACTTATAATAGTAATCGAATCACGCTCATAGACTAAGTAATCGTCAAAAACATTCAACGAAACTGTAGTTGAAGAATAGGAATTTTGCGAAGTCATTTCTTTCGGCCCGTTGCTGTTTTCCGTTAGAAAATAAGCGCCATACGTGGAATAAACATTGTTTTTATGTTCAAAAAAATCAGTTCCGGCATTGTAGCTCCATTGAACCGTTCCTTTTCCGTAAAACAACAAATAATCGCCGGCATTGAAAACGCCGTCGGCGCCTTTATTGATCCAGACGGGAATTTCGGGCAAATCGTCGATATAGGGTTTTGTAAAATTTTCTTCGAGCATCCAACCACCGTAACCATAGACTTTTACTTTAGCCGGATCGCTAAATCCCATGCTTTTCAAATCTTCGTAAGTGAGCTTATATATGGCATTTTCGGTGACTTTCAATTGCATCCATTTCCCGGAAGACAACACGGAATGAGGCGCATAACGCGAGCCGTCGTTTCTCGCGAGCGCCGGGAAAATTGTTGACAAACAGCCAAAAGCCGCTGCCAACAAGATGAATAAAGATCTTTTCATTCGTTCTTTGATTTGTTTTTATTAACGGAAAAATAGGGAGATTATTGTTTTTCGATTTAACATTGCAAAATTACAATTTTTTTTGTACTTTTGCACGCGTTTTGAAAAATCACATAACAAAATTATAAAAATTAATCATTCACTTATGGACAAAAAAAGAGTTTACTTATTCGGCAACGGACACGCCGAAGGAAGAGCAGACATGAAAAACCTCTTAGGAGGGAAAGGAGCTAACTTGGCCGAAATGAATCTGATCGGCGTACCTGTTCCTCCGGGATTTACCATCACTACCGAAGTATGTACGGAATACAACCAATTGGGTAAGGAAGCGGTTATTGCCTTGATCACACCGGAAATAGAGGCTGCCGTTAAAAAAATAGAAGAAGCTACAGGAACAGGATTCGGCGACAAGGACAATCCTTGTCTGGTGTCGGTTCGTTCGGGCGCGCGCGTTTCCATGCCGGGCATGATGGATACCGTTTTGAACTTGGGCTTGAATGACGAAGCGGTTGCCGGCATTGCTAAAAAATCGGGCAACGAACGTTTCGCTTGGGACTCTTACCGTCGCTTTGTCCAGATGTACGGCGACGTGGTTTTGGGCATGAAACCCGAATCCAAACTGGAAATCGATCCGTTTGAAGCGATCATGGAAGAAGTGAAAGAACATCGCGGTGTGCAATTGGATACCGAATTGACGGTGGACGACCTGAAAACTTTGGTGACAAAATTCAAGGCCGCCGTTAAAAAACAAACCGGCAAAGATTTCCCCGACAGCCCATGGGAACAATTATATGGAGCGATCTGGGCCGTATTCGATTCTTGGATGAACGAACGTGCCATCCTCTATCGTCAAATGTATCACATTCCCGAAGAATGGGGAACGGCTGTGAACGTGCAAGCGATGGTTTACGGAAATATGGGCAACACTTCGGCGACCGGAGTGGCTTTCACCCGCGACGCCGCTACCGGCGAAGATATTTTCAACGGCGAATACTTGATCAACGCTCAAGGCGAAGACGTAGTAGCCGGCATCCGCACTCCGCAACAAATCACGATCGAAGGTTCCAAACGTTGGGCTGCCCAACAAGGCATTTCGGAAGCAGAACGCGCGGCTAACTATCCTTCTCTGGAAGAATCCATGCCCGAATGCGCCCAAGATTTGATCGCCACGCAACAAAAATTGGAAGACTACTTCAAAGATATGCAAGACCTTGAATTTACGATTCAAGACAAAAAATTGTGGTTGCTTCAAACGCGTAACGGAAAACGCACCGGCGCCGCTATGGTGAAAATCGCGATGGACATGCTGAAACAAGGCATCATCGACGAACGCACCGCTTTGTTGCGCCAAGAACCCGAAAAATTAGACGAATTGCTTCACCCGGTATTCAAAAAATCGGCTTTGGCTTCGGCGAAACCGGTTACAAAAGGTCTTCCTGCTTCTCCGGGAGCCGCTACGGGAAAAGTTGTTTTCCATGCCGACGACGCGGAAGAATGGACCAACAGAGGCGAAAAAGTAGTGCTTTGCCGCATCGAAACTTCTCCCGAAGATTTGCGCGGTATGGCTGTCGCTGAAGGAATTATGACCGCTCGCGGCGGTATGACCTCGCACGCTGCCGTCGTTGCTCGCGGAATGGGAAAATGCTGCGTTTCGGCTGCTAACGGCGTTCAAATCGATTATAGAGCAAAAACATTGACGATCGGAGATAAAACCTTGGTAGAAGGCGACTGGATTTCGTTGAACGGCTCAACCGGTTTAGTTTATGCCGGCAAAATCGAAACGCAAGACGCCGAATTAAGCAGCGATTTCAACGAATTGATGACTTTGGCCGACAAATACGCTTCTTTGAAAGTACGCACTAACGCCGATACGCCTCGCGATGCTGCCGTTGCCCGTCAGTTCGGCGCTCAGGGAATCGGTTTGTGCCGCACGGAACACATGTTCTTTGAAGGAGATAACATCATCGCCATGCGCGAAATGATTCTGGCGAAAGACGAAGCCGGACGCCGCAACGCTTTAACCAAAT
>JAISKG010000119.1 GCA_031261015.1 Dysgonamonadaceae bacterium
AAAACGCGATGAAAAAATATTTTTGGCTTCTGTTCTGGATAGGAATACTTCCCGGATTCGCTCAACCGGATGCACATTATACGATTGAAGGAAAAATCGGCGATTACGATACTCCGGCGAAAATCTATTTGCAATACTTTGAAAATGACTCGTTAGTAACACTTTCTACAGATCTTAGGCGTGGCCTTTTTTCTTTTACGGGATACATTCCTGCACCTGCTCTTGGACGTTTAGTGATTATACCTGACGGCAAACTGCTCGACGATGCGAACGATGCCGATTTTTATACGTTACTCGTATGTAATGAAAATATTCACGTAGAAAGCGGCGCTCGGATTCAAGACGCCCATACTTCCGGATCTAAATTGAATGATGATAAGGAACGATTGGAGAAGCAATTATTGTCTGCTACCGGTATCGAAGAAGTTGTTAGTTTTTATCGCGAATATATTCAAAACAATCCCGGTTCCTACCTCAGCTTGTTGACTTTGACGGAATACGGCAACCGCATATTTGAAGCCGACGAGGTTGAAACTTTGTATCAATCTTTGGATAAGGAACTTAAAAATACAAACGACGCCAAGCAATTTGAAAACAAACTTTACGCTCGCAAACGGACGGCTCTCGGCGCAACGGCTCCCGATTTCACGCAAACGACGCCCGACGGAACGCCTGTTCGCCTCTCGGATTATCGCGGAAAATACGTACTGATCGACTTTTGGGCGAGTTGGTGCGGCCCTTGCCGGCGGGAAAATCCCAGTATTGTGAAAGCTTATAAAAAATACAAAGACCGCAATTTCGACATCTTAGGTGTATCGTTGGATGTAGCCGGGCAACGGCAAGCGTGGCTCGCTGCTATCGAGAAAGATGGCTTGATTTGGACACAAGTTTCGGATTTAAAAGGCTGGCAAAATGCTGTGGCTGTGCAATATAATGTCGTTTCCATTCCGCAGAATTTTCTATTGGATCCCGAAGGTGTGATTATTGCCAAAAACATGCGGGGCGAAGCTCTGGAACAAGTACTGGAAAATATCTTTTCTAAACAAATGCCGAAATGAAACTTCAAACCAATTTACTCAAAACGCATACGCCGGCTTTTATCCTGATCTTCTTTATCCTGTTTTTTATTCCGGTCTTTTATTTTTGGGCGGATGATATTAGCTTGAAAGATAAGCAGATGGGGCTTTTGACTTGCTTGATTGTAGGCCTTGCCTTGTCGGTGATCGACCTGTTTTTGCAAAAGCGGGTGGAAAAAATTTACCTGACTGTCCTTTTCTTGCTTTCGCTGGCTCCTAATCTGATCGTTTGGAGCTACTTATACATTTCCAATATTTATATGAAGCGGGATATGTATTGGGTGATTTTTAATTCGCATTATTCCGAATCCAGAGAATATTTTGAGCAATTCATCCCTTGGCAGATTATTATTGTTGCCGGAATTTATATAGCGATTGGTATTTTTTTGATAGCGAAGGCGCATACACAACAATCTTTATCAATCAAACAGCGGCCGTTTCTTTTTGCAGTTCCGGTTCTTTTGGTGATTACGAGTATTTCGTTTCAATATCTGAGTCAAACGATTCCGACTTTTGAGTTTTACAAAAGTTATTTTCTTTTTTTGCAGGAACACCGGAATTTCCTTCAGGAACAAGCGAATCGCGACCGGATCAAAGCGGAAGTGCGTAGCGCGCTTTCCGATTCGATCCGGCATGTTTTTGTCATCGCGATCGGCGAATCGGAAACGATTTGCCACATGAGCATTTACGGCTATCCGCGCGCAACTACACCGTATATGGATTCGCTTCGTTCGGAGTTAGACGTTTACACAGACGTGGTTACGCCCGATACGCACACGTATGGAGCTTTGCAAAAAGTGTTGACTTTCGCCAGTCACCAACATCCCGAATATTATGCGAGCAAACCGTCTATTATGGATTTGTTTAATGCGGCCGGTTACGAAACTTACTGGATTTCTACGCAACCGCTGTTAGACAAATGGGGAGCGAGCTATGGCGTAATTGCTGCGCAAGCCGATCATACTTACGATTTGAGCGTAGTCAAGCAACACGACGAAATCGTTATTCCTACTTTGCATAAAATATTGACCGACAGTATTCAACGAGATAAAGTTGTTTTTATTCACTTGCTGGGAAATCATCATTCTTATAAATCGCGTTATCCCGGTTCGTTTGACCATTTTAATGCTAAGCGTGATAATGATGTGGAAGATTTGGGGTTCCGCGAGGATCACATGAAAAAAACGATCGACGAATATGACAATTCCGTGCTGTACGGCGATTATGTCTGGTATTCGATCTTGAGCGAACTCAAGCTATTGAATTGTTCTTCGTACTTTTTATTTTTCTCCGACCATGGAGAAGAAATTTACGAAACCCGCAATGTGAGCGGCCATTTGATGGAAAATGTATATCCCTGCCAAGCGCAAATTCCGTTTATCCTTTGGCGTTCGGAGCATTACAAAGCGGAAATACCCGGCCTGGTCATCGATCCTTCACGCTCGTACAATACGGAAGATGCAATTTATTCTATTTCTACGCTTAGCGGATTGGAATACAAAGATTATAATCCGTCGCTCAGCCTTTTTTCCGAAGAATATAAAGAGCCGCAGCGACGGATAGTTGGAAAAGAAGATTATGAGATGATTTTGCGTAAGGTACTGCGATAACGGGCAATGCCGTAAATCAATATGCCTAATAAGATCACCAGCAAACCATCGCCGGCAGGGGTTACGACAGGACTACCACCCTCTTGTCCGATGCCATCTCCGTTATCCGGCCGGCCGCCGGGGTCGGCGTTTCTTAAAGAAGAACGGCTGAATAAACCGTAGGAATCATCGGTGGTCGTTTTGGAATAAATACCTGC
>JAISKG010000123.1 GCA_031261015.1 Dysgonamonadaceae bacterium
AAAAGTCGTAGTCAGATGAAAAGTATGGATTGCTTCGCTGGCGCTCGCAATGACGGCACAAGAAAAAACCGCAGACGTCATTGCGAGGACAAAGTCCGAAGCAATCCAGACAAATTACTTATTCCGGACAAATTACTCATTAATAAAAATTAAAAAAAGAATCAAATGAAAAAAAGAATCATAAAAATCACATTACTAATCCTTTTCGTTGGTTCAGCTTGCTTTGCGCAGGCTGCCAACGAAAGCCGAATCGGATTGTATTCCGAAAAAAATAACCGTACGACGGAAAGCGCTTCCGTCAAGGAATCCGTCGGCCTGTATTCCACGGAAGCGCCTTCAACAGACGGCATTTTACGTGCCGGAGGCAACGAAGGCGATGGCGACGGAAACCCAAACAAAGTCCCGGCTAAAGACAGTTTGCTGCTTGTACTCGTCGTCGCAGCCGGCTATCTCTTCTGGAAGAAAAAGAAAAATCAGGGAGTTTACTAAATCCTTGAGTTAATAAATGTTTAAAGTTTTAAGATTGGCGAAGGCTCTTGTGACAAGAGCCTTTTCGCTATTTATTGGGGTAAACACAAAGGTTGCCCTTACGAATTAAATTGGACATTCTAACAATTTGTTGTACTTTTGCATCAATTTGTCGGATTAGTCAAGAATGAACAATAAAATTGAAATAATCGTCGCCAACGAAGCCCATATTCCTTACGTTCCGGAAATTTTGCAAACCATGGAAGCGGCGGCGAAAGTACGCGGCACCGGAATAGCCAAGCGCACGCCGGAATATCTGGAGCAAAAAATGCGCGAAGGGAAAGCCATTATCGCCTTGGCCGGCAAGGAATTTGCTGGTTTCTGCTACATCGAAAGTTGGGGCAACAAGCAATATGTGGCCAATTCGGGATTGATCGTTGTGGAAAAATTCCGGGGGCAAGGCTTGGCGAAGAAGATCAAGGAAAAATCGTTTTATTTATCGCGAGAAAAATTCCCTGATGCCAAATTGTTCGGTCTGACTTCCGGCGCGGCTGTGATGAAAATCAATACGGAATTAGGCTACGCCCCGGTTACGTTCGCCCAACTAACGGATGATGAGGCGTTTTGGCGGGGTTGTCAAGGCTGTGTAAATTATGATGTATTGCAGCGCACCGATCGTCGTTATTGCATCTGTACAGCGATGTTGTACGACCCGGACAGGAAGAAGTAATAAAATAACCACAGAGAACACGAAGAAATTTTTCACTCTGTGTTACTTCGTGTTCTCTGTGGTTAGAATTAAAAATAAAAAAATGAAAAAGCAAAAAGTAGTTTTAGCATACAGCGGCGGCCTCGATACTTCGTTCTGCGCCATGTACTTATCTAAAGAATTGGGATATGAAGTATATACCGCTTTAGCAAATACCGGAGGATTTACGCCTCACGATCTTCAATTAGTGGAGGAACGCGCATATCGACTTGGCGCAGTGAAACATGTCAATCTGGATATTACGCAAGACTATTACGAAAAAAGCATCAAATACATGATTTTCGGCAATGTGCTTCGCAACGGAACTTACCCGATCTCAGTAAGTTCCGAACGGATTTTTCAAGCTATTGCGATCATCAATTATGCCAAATCCATCGGCGCGGATTATGTGGCGCACGGGAGCACCGGAGCCGGCAACGATCAAGTGCGTTTCGACCTGACATTCGACGTATTGGCTCCCGAAATCGAAATCCTTACGCCGACTCGCGACCTGACGTTGACCCGCGAATATGAAATCAATTACTTAAAAGAAAACGGTTTTGAAGCCGATTTCGCGAAAATGGAATATTCCATCAATAAAGGACTTTGGGGAACGAGCATCGGTGGAAAAGAAACCTTAAAATCCGAGCAAACTTTGCCGGAAGAGGCTTATCCATCTCCATTGCAGGAAACCGGCGAAGAAACGCTGACGATTTCTTTTACCGAAGGCGAAATAGCAGCTGTGAACGGGCAAAAATACGAAGATAAAGTCAAGGCTATTCAGGAGATTGAACGAATTGCTTCGCGTTACGCCATCGGACGCGACATGCACATCGGCGACACGATTATCGGCATCAAAGGCCGTGTCGGTTTTGAAGCGGCAGCTCCATTAGTGATTATTCATGCACATAAAATGCTGGAAAAGCACACTTTAACCAAATGGCAGCAATATTGGAAAGATCAAATCGGCACATGGTACGGTATGTTTTTGCATGAAGCGCAGTATCTCGAGCCGGTGATGCGCGACATGGAAGCGTTTTTGGAAAGTTCGCAGCACAATGTGACCGGAGCAGTGATAATCCGTTTGCATCCATACCGTTATACTTTAGTCGGCGTAGAAAGCGATTTTGATTTGATGAAAGCTGATTTCGGAGAATATGGCGAAGTGAATAAAGCTTGGAGCGCCGAGGATGCTAAGGGATTTACGAAAATACTAGGAATGCCGACAAAAATTTATCATTCGGTGCAGAAAAAGAACGGGAAATGAAAATTAAAGCGGGAATTATCGGCGGCGCAGGCTACACGGCCGGAGAATTAATCAGGCTTTTGATTCATCATCCTGAAGCAGAAATTGGGTTTGTGCATAGTATAAGTAATGCTGGAAATAAAATTTCAGATATTCATGAAGGTTTGATCGGCGAAACGGATCTTAGTTTTTCCGAAACATTTGATTTACAAGAAATTGATGTTTTATTCCTTTGTTCGGCGCACGGCGAAAGTAAAAAATTTCTTGAAAATAATCAAATACACAAATCATTGAAAATCATTGATTTGGCTATGGATTACCGCGACGAGAGCGAGGATTTTGTTTATGGCTTGCCTGAATTGAATAAAAACCGGATTGTTGCGGCGCGGAAAATTGCGAATCCGGGTTGTTTCGCTACGGCTATTCAATTGACGTTGTTACCCTTAGCTGCCAATGATTTGTTGCAAAACGAAGTACATGTAAATGCAATTACCGGCTCTACAGGTGCAGGCGTGAAGCCGGGCGCAAGTTCCCATTTCAGTTGGCGAAACAATAATATTTCAGTTTATAAAGCGTTTGAGCATCAGCATCTTGCAGAAATAAAGAAATCGCTTAAACAGTTGCAAAACGGGTTTGATCCGGCAATCAATTTTATTCCGGTACGCGGCAATTTCACGCGAGGAATTTTTGCCGTGGCTTATACCGATTGTTTATTGAGTTTGAATGAAATAAAATATTTGTACACAACATATTATCAAAATGCAGCATTTACTTTTATTACAGATAAAAATCCCGATTTGAAACAAGTAATCAATACGAATAAATGTATTTTGCATCTTGAAAAACATGGAGATAAAATTATGATAATTTCGATTATTGATAATTTATTGAAAGGGGCTTCGGGACAGGCGATGCAAAATATGAATTTAATGTTCGGATTGGACGAAAAAACAGGTTTGCAATTGAAAGCGAGCGCATTTTGAATTTTTATGTTTTCGATTTTGTCAAATAGAATGAACCCTGCGACGCAATTCGCGTGTCTGTTGCACCGCTACGCGGCGCACGGTTGTGGGGCGTGTATTCGCTCCGGGGGCTGCGCTCCGCCCTACGGGCGTTCGCTTACCCCCGGTTATAAAGCTACGGCCGCTACGCGGCCAAGGTTTGCGAATCTCAGTGGTATCACAAACGACAACCGATTTGTAATGGGGCGACCGCGTAGCGGCGACACAATTCACAACACAATTAGATAAAACTATAAATCATTAGAATATATGAAATTAACAATTATCGGCGGCGGCAACATGGGAGCCGCCATAGTCCACGGCTTAGTGCAGGGAAGCATTTTCAAACCCAACGATATTACTGTGATCGATGTAATGGAAGAGCCGCTCAAAGCTCTGCAGAATTTCAATCCCGCCATCCGTGTCGCGCTCAACGATTACGAAAGCGTGGAAGAAGCGGATATTATCCTGCTGGCTGTCAAACCCTGGCTCATCGACAACGTGATTCTCGCAATTAAATTCAAATTGGATTACAGTAAGCAACTGATCGTTTCCATCGCAGCCGGAATTACGATTGCACAAATGAACGAAGTTTTACAGAAACCGAAAGAAGACGTGGTTTTACCTGTACTTTTCCGCGCTATCCCGAACACGGCAATCGCTATCCGTCAAAGTGTTACACTTTTGTCTTCCGAAAATGCTTTGCCGGAGCAGAAAGCTACATTATTAAAAATTTTCAGCGAATTAGGTCATGCCGTCTTTCTGGACGAAAGCAAACTGAGCGCAGGAACAGCACTCACTTCCTGCGGCATCGCTTACGTTTTCCGCTACATTCGCGCGGCCACTTTAGCCGGCATAGAAATGGGATTTTATCCGAAGGAAGCGCAAAATTTAGTGGTGAAAACCTTGTCGGGAGCCGCCGCCCTCTTGGACGAAACGCAAGCCAATCCCGAAGCGGAAATCGACAAAGTAACTACGCCCGGCGGAATTACCATCCAAGGACTGAACGAATTGGAAGCCAACGGATTTTCCAACGCCGTGATCAAAGGCATCAAGGCCAGCAAAAAGTAACTTACTTTTTCGCTTTTTGCACTGCATCCCAGACACGAAGGAAGTTGCCGCCCCAAATCTTGGCGATGTCTTCTTCGGAATAACCGCGTTTCAATAATTCGACGGTGATTTTCGGATAATCGGTAGCATTCTGCATATCAGGAAGTTCGGTGCCGCCATCCATATCGGTGCCGATCCCTACATGATCAATTCCTACTTTTTTTACGATATAATCAATGTGATTGACGGCATCTTTAAGCGTCGCTTTCCCATTCTTTTTTACGAAATATTCGTAAAAACAAACTTGGATGACTCCGCCTTTGTCGGCAATCGCCTTCATCGCACGGTCGGAAATATTGCGCGGATGATCGCATAAACCTTTGCAGGCCGAATGCGAAGCAATAACCGGAACTGCGCTCAATTCCACCACATCCAAAGCCGTTTTTTCCGAAGTATGGGAAACATCGACGATGATGCCGCAACGGTTCATCTCGCGAACCACTTGCCGGCCGAATTCACTTAATCCATTGTGTTCCTGTTTACTGCGAACAGCTGCATCGCAAATATCATTATCGCCGTTGTGCGACAGAGTGATGTAAGCCACGCCTTTATCGGCATATTTTTGAACATTTTTCAGGTCTTTCCCGATGGCATATCCGTTTTCAATACCCAAAACAATCGCTTTTTTTCCCTCCTTTTTGAGCCGGCGAATGTCATCGGAATTTCTTGCTTGTCCGACAATATCCGAATGCTGCTGAATTTGCTTCGTTAACTTATTCAAAATTGCATCGGCTTTCTTGACAGCTTCCTGCGAAGCCGCTTTTGTCCGCGCTTCCTGATGCAGGTAAGCCACCATAACGGCCGCATCCAATTGACCTTTAATCATTTGCGGAATATCGACCTTGAGCAGGTAAGGCGTGTTGCCCGGCTTGTCGGTCATCCCGACGGTATTCGGATCGACTTTCATCACCGGATTGGTTTTTCCGATATCGGCTCCGTAGCCGAAATACATCGGCGCATCCACGTGCGTGTCGATCGTGATAATCCGTTGGTGGATTTCTTTTGCTTGAATATCAACCGGCGACTGGGGCGAACCCAGAATCGCCTTACACATCAATGTTAGCGTAAGTAGCGTTTTCTTCGATAAATTCACGGCGTGGTGCAACATCTTCGCCCATCAGCATGGCAAACACATAGTCGGCTTGGGCGGCATTATCAATCGTAACTTGTCGTAGTGTCCGGTTTTCCGGATCCATGGTAGTATCCCACAATTGGTGGTCGTTCATTTCACCCAAGCCTTTGTAACGTTGGGTCGTCACGGAATTTTCATTCCCTTCTCCATATCTGTCAATAAAGGATTGCCGTTGTTGGTCGTTCCAGCAATACTCTTCTTTTTTCCCTTTTCTCATCAAATACAGCGGCGGAGTGGCGATATATACGTAACCGTTTTCGATCAGCGGGCGCATGTGGCGGAAAAAGAAAGTCAGGATCAACGTTGCAATGTGACTTCCATCCACGTCGGCATCGGTCATAATAATGACTTTATGATAACGTAACTTGGAAATATTCAATGCTTTGCTGTCTTCTTCCGTACCAATACTCACACCTAAAGCCGTAAAAATATTACGAATTTCTTCACTTTCCAATACTTTGTGCGGCATCGCTTTTTCGACGTTCAGGATTTTTCCGCGCAAGGGAAGGATGGCTTGGAACATACGGTCACGCCCTTGCTTGGCCGTTCCGCCTGCCGAATCTCCCTCGACAAGGAATATCTCGCATTTCTCCGGGTCGCGATCCGAACAGTCGGCCAATTTTCCCGGCAAACCGACTCCGGAAAGAACCGATTTGCGTTGTACTAATTCACGGGCTTTGCGGGCAGCCGCACGAGCCGTTGCAGCCAAAACTACTTTATCGACAATCACTTTGGCTTCTTTCGGATGTT
>JAISKG010000205.1 GCA_031261015.1 Dysgonamonadaceae bacterium
TTTTGTTTGCGGCGCCAAAAATCTGGGCGAAGCGCTTCGCAGAATTGCCGAAGGCGCTTCCATGATTCGTACCAAAGGTGAGCCGGGAACAGGCGATGTAATTCAAGCAGTGCGCCATATACGGGCGATGAACTCCGAAATTCGTCGTATTCAAAGTTTGCAGGAAAATGAGATCTATACGACCGCGAAAGAATTGCAAGTGTCGTTGGATTTGTTGAGATATGTGCATGAAAACGGGAAATTACCGGTCGTGAATTTTGCAGCCGGAGGCATTGCAACACCTGCCGATGCCGCATTGATGATGCAGTTAGGTGCAGAAGGCGTATTTGTCGGCTCCGGTATTTTCAAATCGGGAAATCCGGCAAAACGGGCGCAGGCGATTGTAAAAGCCGTGACCAATTTCAACGACCCGAAAATTTTAGCGGAAATTTCGGAAGATTTAGGCGAAGCAATGGTTGGGATTAACGAAAGTGAAATCCAATTGTTAATGGCTGAAAGAGGAATTTGAATTGGACAAACGATTAAAAATAGGCGTATTAGCCCTGCAAGGCGGATTTATCGAGCATATTCATATTTTACAATCCTTACAGGTAGAAACTTTTGAAATCAGGAAAAAATCCGATTTGGAACCATCCATGGACGGACTGATTATTCCGGGAGGAGAAAGCACTACGGTAGGTAAGTTGTTGAACGACTTGGATATGTATAATGATTTGAAGAAATTGATTGACAACGGTTTGCCTGTCTTCGGAACTTGTGCCGGAATGATTTTATTGGCGCGAGAAATTGAGGGTAGAGAAAATGCGCATTTCGAAGCGATCGATATTGTTGTGAAGCGAAATGCGTATGGAAGGCAATTGGGCAGCTTTTTTACGGAAGCGTCGTTCAAAGGAATCGGACAGATTCCAATGACTTTTATCCGAGCGCCTTATATCGAATCGGCAGGGGCAGGTGTAGAAATATTGTCTGTCGTTGATAATCATATTGTTGCGGCTCGCGAGAAAAATGTTTTGGTGACATCCTATCATCCGGAATTGACTTCCGATAATCGGGTGCATCAATACTTTATAGAAAAATTGATACTTAAAAAAATATGACTATCCGCAAAAATACCCCTAAATCCCCTAAAGGGGACTTTGCCGTAGCACAACTTGCTTAATCGCAGTCGCTAAAGCCCCCTTTAGGGGGTTGGGGGTGATTTTGCGGATAGTCATAAAAAAGAATAAATACATAATAATATTTAAAAATATGGCAATAATGAATTTTGGCGGTGTGGACGAACAAGTCGTTACCCGCGAAGAGTTTCCGTTGGAAAAAGCGCGGGAATTTTTGAAAGATGAAACAATCGCAGTCATTGGTTACGGCGTACAAGGTCCGGGTCAATCGTTAAACTTACGGGATAACGGTTTTAATGTGATTGTCGGACAACGCAAAGGCGGTAAAACATGGGACAAAGCCGTTGCTGACGGTTGGGTGCCGGGCGAAACGCTTTTCGACATTGAAGAAGCAGTCAAAAAAGGAACGATTATCCAGTATCTGCTCTCGGATGCGGCACAAATTGAAGTCTGGTCCCGTATCAAACCCTATTTGACTACAGGAAAAGCCTTGTATTTCTCACACGGTTTCGGCATCACGTACAAAGAACGGACAGGCATTATTCCTCCGGCAGATGTTGATGTCATTTTGGTTGCTCCGAAAGGTTCCGGCACATCGTTGCGAAGAATGTTTTTGGAAGGTCGCGGATTAAACTCCAGTTTTGCCGTATTCCAAGACGCTACGGGAAAAGCGCGTGAACGTACCATTGCTTTGGGAATCGGCGTAGGATCGGGCTATTTGTTTGAAACCGATTTCAAACGCGAAGTTTTCTCCGATTTAACCGGCGAACGCGGAACGTTGATGGGCGCTATTCAAGGGATTTTACAGGCTCAATACGAAGTGTTGCGCGAAAATGGTCACTCGCCTTCGGAAGCTTTCAACGAAACCGTCGAAGAATTGACGCAATCGTTGATGCCTTTATTTGCCGAAAACGGAATGGACTGGATGTATGCCAACTGTTCAACCACCGCTCAACGCGGCGCATTGGACTGGATGGTGCCTTTCCACGATGCAACCAAACCGGTTTTTGCTAAATTATACAGCGAAGTAGCCAACGGCAACGAAGCTCAACGTTCCATTGATACCAATTCCAAACCGGATTATCGCGAAGGATTGGAAGCCGAATTGAAACAATTACGCGAAAGCGAAATGTGGCGGACGGGAGCTGTGGTACGGAAATTGCGACCGGAAAATAATTAAATTAAAAGTGAAGAACTAAGAGTGAAGAGTGAAGAATTGATATTGCACAAATTCTTCACTCTTCACTCTTTTTCAATTAGCGGCTTATCAACTATGGATAAAATATGATTTCATTCGGTTTTCCATTCTTCAATAGGCGTTTCCGGTTTATATTTTTTCACATATTCGTCTAATGTACGCTCTTTCTCAGAATCTTCATAATTGGGTCCTGCATCATTTATCTCATCCAACGTCAAATCAATCAATGCACATACAAGAATAAAATTATCATGATAATTATCTTTGTGTTCAACGCATGTTTGAAGAAAAAGTTTAGCTTTTTTACTTTTCATAAAAGACTCCATAAAAATATAAGGATTATCTTTATATGAT
>JAISKG010000273.1 GCA_031261015.1 Dysgonamonadaceae bacterium
TTCATAGGTCTCCTCCTTCATCTATCCTTTATTGAGAATTCCCGCTACGCCTTCCGCATCGTATTTCGCACCCGGGTCGGTAATCACTTCGATGCTTTTGACTGTGCCGGCCGGCATGCTTTTCAAAACGTCTTTCGGATTGGAAGCCAGCAAAGTAGAAGGTTTTCCGTTGATATAATATTTGAAACTTGAGGAACCTTTGAGCTGCACGTTTTCTTCGCCATCGACTGTCACCATCGGAACTTTTTTCAGCATATCCAGCACGTTATTTGTTTTCGCTTCCGGGTCGCCGGCCATGTCGTAAGTGATTTTATCCAGATCGACCTTGATTAAAGGCTTTTGGGCGGCAACCACCAGTTCGTCCAAGAGTTTGTCATCCATGAATAAAGAATCTGTAATTTCCGTTTGAACAGAAGGGATAGAATCGGTAATTTCTTGTGCTTGAGCGATGAACGCTGAGAATAAAAGGGTGATAATGAGCGTGATTTGTTTCATAAATAGGAAGTTGTTTTTTTGATTGCACAAAACTACGTATTTCACGTAGTTTTATTAGAATTCACTTGGTTAATTAAATATAAAAATAGAATATTTTGTACAGAAATCAAATTCTTTCGCTATTTATTTGGATGATTCCTGCAAAAAGAGCTATCTTTGCACCCAACTTCAAGCCCAGGTGGTGAAATTGGTAGACACGCCACTTTGAGGGGGTGGTGCCGGTTTTCGGCGTGTGGGTTCAAATCCCGTCCTGGGCACTATGGATGCATTATTGATTACATGGAAATAATGATCGTTTTATTGCTCATTTTTTTGAATGGGCTACTTTCGATGTCGGAAATTGCGTTAGTATCTGCGCGTAAATCAAGACTGGAAACTGAAGTAAAAAAAGGGAAAAAATCAGCCTTAACGGCCTTGAAATTATCCAACGAGCCGAATCGTTTTCTTTCTACCGTGCAAATCGGAATTACTTTAGTCGGGATTTTAACAGGATTGTACTCAGGAGAAGCCTTTTCCGGTCATCTTGCGGAAGTCATTGCCGGCATAGATATGTTTGCGCCGTACTCGGTCAGCATTGCTAAAGCCTTGGTA
This sequence comes from Dysgonamonadaceae bacterium, assembly GCA_031261015.1. GTDB lineage: Bacteria > Bacteroidota > Bacteroidia > Bacteroidales > Azobacteroidaceae > Azobacteroides. The sequence goes on from JAISKG010000273.1 coordinate 1,087, forward strand.
GTGATCGTGGTAACGTATATAACTTTGATCTTTGGCGAATTGGTCCCGAAACGTTTGGGCATGACTCGTCCCGAACAAATCTCCAAATTAGTGGCTAAGCCCATGACAATCCTTGCCTTTATCGCATCGCCGGTCGTTTGGTTGCTTTCCAAGAGTACTTCTTTGATTTACAAATTGTTTGGAATCAAAGAAGACGAAGACAGCAAAGTGACGGAAGAGGAAATCAAGGCCATCATCAAGGAAGGCGTGGACGACGGCGAAGTACAGGAAGTAGAACACGAAATCGTAGAACGGGTTTTCAGCCTCGGCGACCGCGATGTGGAATCTATCATGACTCACCGCAGCGAGTTAGCTTGGCTTGACATCAACGATGACAAGGAAAAAATCCGTGACAAAGTGACGAATAATATTCACAATGTTTATCCGGTGTTTTCGGGCGATCACAGCGATGTAGCCGGAGCTGTGCAGTTGAAAGATTTGTTTGGGAAAGTCGATCTTCCCGGTTTTTCGTTGGCCGATATGTTAATCGCGCCGCTTTATATTCCTGAAACTCTGAGCGTTTACAATGCACTGGAGCGTTTCCGCGAAGCCAATGTGAAATACGGTTTTGTCGTCGATGAATTCGGTGATTTGTTGGGCATTGTCACTTTAAAAGATATTCTCGAAGCTTTGGTCGGCCACATGAACGAAACCGGCGACGAAAAAGAAATGGTCATGCGTGAAGATGGATCTTTGCTCGTGGATGGGCAATGTTCTTTCTATAATTTCTTGGAATACTTCGATTTGGAATATTTGTATTCCGAATACGACTATAATACTTTAAGCGGATTGATCCTCGAATTGTTAGGTCATATCCCCACTGCCGGCGAAAAAATCTCGTGGCAAGGACTTGATTTTGAAATTGTGGATATGGATAGCGCCCGCATTGACAAAATCATGGTTTCGCGTTCATCAACCGAAGACTGATCAAAATTACAACGAGTGTCACTCCCACGTCGGCCATAATCGCCAATACCAGATTACTGTATCCTAACAGAGCCAGCAGAATGAAAATAATTTTCACGGCAATTGCCCCGAATGTGTTGGCGCGGATGGTTTTTACCGTTTTTTTAGCTAAGCGAATCAGGAAAGGAATCAACGATAACTTGTCGTTCATCAAAGCAATATCGGCAATTTCGATGGCAGTGTCGCTGCCCGCGCTTCCCATGGCAATACCCACGGTTGCAGCGGCTAAGGCAGGAGCGTCATTCACTCCGTCGCCAACCATTGCGATGATTTTGTATTCTTGTTTCAACGTTTGTATGAGTTGTGATTTTCCTTCAGGAAGTAAGCCGCCATATACTTGATTGATACCGACTTGTGAAGCCACATATTGAGCGGCGCGCAGATTATCGCCGGTCATCATGACGGGAACAACATTCAAGTCCAGCAATTCGCGGATCGCCTGCGCGCTGTCGGGCTTGATCTCGTCGGTCAAACCGATGACTCCTTTAATTTCTTTGTGGCAACTGACAATCGCGCTGGTTTTTCCTTCTGCTGAAAGTCGTTGCACCATATTTTTCACTTCTTCGGAAACTTCCTGATGTTTTTCGATAAAATCCACTTTGCCGACCAGTACCGTTTCGTTGTTGCAAATCAAACATTGGGCTTTCGCACCTTCACCGACAACGCTTTCAAACGAACGGGCGGCGTGAGGAACGATTCCTTCGCGATGCGAAGCATCCACAATAGCTTGAGCCAATGGATGTTCCGAAAATAATTCCGTGCCGGCTCCGCACCCCAAAAGTTCTTCCTTTCCGTTGCCGTTCAAAGGAATAATGTCGGAAACAACCGGTTTACCATACGTGATCGTACGGGTTTTGTCCAGACCGATGGCCTGCACGGACGCCAAGGCTTCGAGGTATTTGCTGCCTTTAATCAACGCACCTTTCGACGAAGCGTTGCCGATCGCCGCATAAACTGCAACCGGCGTAGAAATTACCAAAGCGCAGGGACAAGAAATGACAAGCAAGGTAACTGCTTGATTCAGCCAATGATGAAAATCGCCGTGCAACACAACAACCGGAATCACGACTAATAAAACCGCCGAAATAATGATAATCGGCGTGTAAATCCGGGCGAATTTTTCAATGAATTTTTGCGAATCGGATTTATTTTCTTGTGCTTGCTTGGTCAGTTCGATAATTTTGGAAAAAGTCGAATCTTTATTTTCCTTCGTGGTTTTGATTTCGACGAAACCATTTTGATTGAGCGTTCCGGCAAAAACCGCATCACCATGGGATTTGAATGCAGGAATAGGTTCGCCAGTGATCATGGATTCATCGACCGTTGTTTCGCCGCTTTCGACCACGCCGTCCAGCGGGATTTGGTCGTGCGGTTTTACCTGAATGAGGCTGCCGACCGCTACTTCTTCGATGGGAACGGCGCGGCCGAGCGTTTTCACAAAAGCGGTTTGAGGAGTACTGCCGACCAAAGTATTGAAAGCGGAAAGACTGTTTTCGATCCCGATGTCTTCCAATTTTTCTCCCAGCACGTAAAGAACGATTACGACCGCTGCTTCCGGATATTCTTTCAGATAGAAAGCCGCAATAACGGCAATCAACATCAACAGGTTGATACTCGCGACGTTCAGCCGGAACAATGCTTTTAATCCTTCCCACAAAACTTCATAACCGGCGGCCAAAATAAATACTCCATATATATAAGGAGCGTAAGGCTCCGGAATCGAAAGCTGCAATAGGGATAGAATTTCGAGCGCGACGGCAATGAATACTGCAACTAACAAGTAGATAAATTTTTTATCGTGCAAGGGTAATTTCATCTTGTTATTTATTTTAAATATTTGATTTTGTGAATTCTGTTACAAACATAATAATAATTCAAATAACAAGTATATGAGTTTTCAATTAAAATGTTAAATCTGCTTTTTTCATAGACAAGTTTCGATTCTGAGGATTTATTTTTTCATAACGATATCGGCATTTGTTTTTCCGCTGCCGCTCTTTTTGCAATTCGATTTTATTCTCATTCCCCGGTTCCGGTGTAACGTACAAATAATGAATGAGTTGTTCGACGTAGGCTCCGGCCTACGTCGAACTAACAGCCGGCCTCTGGCCGGCCTAAAACCGCATACGGCTATAAAAACGAGCTAAAGTTTGGTTATTAAAATGGAATAATTTATCTTTGACAAGCATTCAAAGCATAATAAATTGAGTACCAGTTATCAAATAATAGAACAAGACGAATTACATTACGTAACGTTTCAAATCGTACGGTGGATAGATATTTTTACACGGCAAAAAAAATTTTAGAAGCGATTGATACGGAAACCGAAAGCCGTCGGGGTATTTTAAGATTATTAATAAAAATGGAGGTGTAATAGGATATTAATTTATGGTATATTATGGCATATCACCATCAAGAGAATTGGAAATAATAGGATATTATCCACAAACAACTTTCTCTGATAATTACAATTTAGGAACAAACATTTCACATAGAAATGTAATATGGAACACTTTTCCGTCATTTGTGCCTGAATATAAACTAAAATTAAATCAAGGAGCTTTAGTAACTGATTTTATAGATGCAACCGATTTACCGACAGGAATTATTGTCAGCGAAAAATTTGAAAAAATATTATCAAGATTCATTCTTCCTGATACTCATATTTATCCGGTTAGCATTGATATAAATAAAGATATTTTACATTATCAATGGATTCATTATATCAATGATTTATATCCTTATATTGATTTTGATAAAACAACAATAGAGATTTTCCATAAATTTAATTTCAATGTATTAGATACTGTTTTGTTAAAGTCCGAAGAAAATCTAAGGCAACTTCGTTCAAGTTTAGGTTTTGAAAAGGATGTCAGATTAAAAGAATTATATTTCAATGATAATTTTCCAAATTATGATATAATGGTTAATAATATTATTGGATATGGAAATTTAATATCGGAAAGGCTATTAAATACTTTGAAAGAGAATAATATAACAGGATATGAAGCAACGCCATATACGATTATAAAGGAATAAGTTATGGAATTAAAAGACATAGAAAGTTATTACAAAAATATAAGCGATGGAGAGTTAATTCAAATCGCGGCTAATTCACAAGACTTAAAGATAGAAGCCATACCATTATTGTATAATGAATTGTCACACAGAAATTTTCAAAGAGAAAAGGAGCAAGTAAATAAGACTTATTTCTTATTGGAAGAGAAGATGAAAATTAGAGAATTGATATTTGAAAGACTTAAAAACAATAAAGTGATAGAATATGAGCCTATTGAATTACAATATAATGATAAAATTTCATCTATTTTTAAAGGAGATGATGCTTTAATTAATTGTTTATCCGAATTTATCCTTGATAACAATCAAATAGAAAATATTTTTCAGAGATTAAACGAAGTTATATCGTTACAAGAAAATGACGTAGAAAACATAAGAAATTTATTGAAAAAGAAAGGAAAAAAGATTATCTTAAAGAGTTCTATTGTCACTGTGTTTTTTTTATTCTTTTTTCTTGTTGTTATTGGAACAGCATCATATTATTCATCTGCAATATATCAACTTATATATCTATTGTTTATTTTTGTTTCATTTGTAATAGGTGCTATTCAAATAGTCAAAGGAGTTCAATTGATAAGAGCTGCATCTAAAATAAACAATGGATAATTATGGGTAAAATAAACATTTAAACACAAAATAAATTTAACACAACAAAAACTTAATTATTAACCCTTGCCGGGCGTAACGTGCAAATAATGAACAAGATAGCTCGGCGTAGCGTCATCGCTACGTCGAAGTAAAAGCAAGGCTCTGCCTTGCAAAACATTATAAAACAGTTAGATAAATGAGTACAGGATATAAAATAAGCGAACAGGACGAAGATGAAAATGAGTTATAATGGTTTGATTTACAAGGCAGGAGCCATGTTTTTAACAGGACGCCGGCGGAGCCTACGCATAGCTCAGCGTAGCGTCATCGTTACGTTGGGTTAGGTCATTCATATTAGCACGCTACAGTGAGCAAAGGTTCGGTTTGGATTTTTTGAAGAAACAAGTAATTTTCGGTTTGGATTTTTCTTGGTTTATTAGGACGTAAGCGGAGCCTATGCCCAGCGGGGGGGGGGGGGGAAAAAAATAACAATATCAGAAATTATCCGTTCTAATAGTATAGATGGAACACTAACAAATGGTACAGTTAAATCGATATGGAAGAAATAGTAATAAGCATAACAAAAAAAGAGGTTGAAACAAAATTAATAGCCTCGATGTTGGAAATACTTCCAAATGAAGATTTTATTCTTAGAAAAAAGGATAAAAAAATATTACATAAGACGAAACCTGGATTTGAGGCATTTGGTTTTGATATACTTAATTATTGGCCTTATTGTACAGAAGTATCAGGAGTTGGTTTTTCTATTCGTTTCAATGCTGTAGAAGAAATTACTGTTCCAATTGAGGTTAAGAACGATATACGCGCCAGCATGGAGTTTGCAAAAACTTCCACAACAATGCACGATTGGCATGAATTTAATATTAAAATATTCAATGAAGAAGACTTGAATAATTTTATACATGTTAATATAAATAAAACAAAAGAAGACGGTTTATCCTTTTTTGCTAAATATAGCGATATGTTGAATGCAAATGTGTACTACAAAAACAGAGTCTTGAATGATGATAAAAATGATGTTCATATTGAATGGGATTGGCATCCAATATCGAAATCTTTAACTTTAATGAAACTATGTGGTGACAAAGATTTTGACGAAATGAAAATCAAATATCGACAAATGATGGAAATTCGATACAGGCAAATAGAAGATTTAATGCACGAAAAACATTGGCAGGAAGAAAAAATATTTGCGGCGTATGATGATTTGGTTCAATATTTATCTAATTTATAAATCCTTTCCGGGCGTAACGTGCAAATAATGAACAAAATAGCTCGGCGTAGCGTCATCGCTACGTCGAAGTAAAAGCAAGGCTCTGCCTTGCAAAACATTATAAAACAGTAAGATAAATGAGTACAGGATATAAAATAAGCGAACAGGACGAAGATGAAAATGAGTTATAATGGTTTGATTTACAAGGCAGGAGCCTTGTTTTTAATAGGACGTAGGCGGAGCCTACGCCCAGCGTGGGTGAAATAAGGCGGATATTAGACAGGCTGCAACAAGTTGATAGCTCAATTTTATGTTGAATATCATGCTGTTACAAATCTCGTACCATTGGTACGAGAAATCAGTTGGAGTAAACATGTAACCATTTTGAAAAAATGCAAGGGCAATCTTGAACGTCAGTTTTATATTCAAGCCACCAAGAAATTCGGATGGGCAAAAAATATACTGATGCACAATCATTGACGTAAAGTCTTACAACGGAAGCATTGTCTTTTCCACCGACAAGGGTATCCGGAAAATAGAATCCGGCGCGGCGACTTCCACCGAGATTTTACTGCAAGCCGCCTCCGGATACTCTTGCAGATAAAAAGCCGCTGTGATCCAAACCATCTTCCCTCCCCAAAAATAACTATCCGCTCCCCAAATTTTCCCCAATTCACGGGATTGCTCACTCACCTTAAAACCCCGACCTTTGCCCCATACAATTTTCAATATTCAAAATAATGAACAAACTATTCCGATTCTCTATCTACGCAGTATCACTGATGCTGATGCTGCCCTTCTTCACGTTCTGCAATGACGACAATACCGGTACAAACCCGGACGAAGCCAAAGAACAAACGCTCTCCGCCGTCGTTGCTCAATACGTAAACTATACGGTTGTAGCCACCTACAAATCTTTGGCTGACGAATCCATTGAGTTATACGGCGCTTTGGTCGCTTTAAAACAAAATAAAACAAACGCCAACGTCCAAACAGCAACCGAAAAATGGATCAAAGCGCGCGATTACTGGGAACTGAGCGAAGCTTTCCTCTACGGCGCAGCCAACGATTTCGGCATAGATCCGCACATCGATACTTGGCCTTTAGCAAAAGATGAACTTGTTTCCGAATTGAAAAACAACGACCACATTGAAAAAATGGCAAGCGAAGACAGCGATGGATGGGTTTCTAATTTCTTGGGATACGGATTATTAGGATTCCACGGAATAGAATACATCCTCTTTGAAAATGGAAAACCGAAAGATGCCGCGAAAATCACCGACAAAGAATTGATTTACGCCGTGGCTGTCGGAGGCGATCTCCGCAACCAATGCTTCCGCTTGGAGGCTTCGTGGGCAGGATTAGATAACGTGACAGCAGAAAAACGAAAAAAAATTGAAGACCTCGAAATGAGCGTAACCATTAATCGCGGGAAATATTCCTACGGTCAGGATATGTTGAACGCAGGCAAAGCAGGCAGCACCAAAACGTCGTTCGTCGATGCCTGCGAAACGATTATCGAAGGCTGTATCTCCATCGCCGATGAAGTCGGCGCCATGAAAATTGGAATGCCACACACAGGCGAGGATGTCAATTACATCGAATCGCCTTACAGCTACAACTCGAAAGTCGATTTTATCGGTAATATCCGAAGTATTCAAAACGCTTATCTGGGCGGAGCTGACGCCAGCAAACGGGGCGCATCGCTTAGTGATTTCATCAAAACAGTAGATTCAACATTGGATACGCAAATTAAGGAAGCAATTAATAATGCAATTGCAAAAATCGAAGCCATCCCCTACCCATTTGCCAAAAATTTCACTTCCGTACAAGCCGGCAAAGCGATGGAGGCTTGCAACGATCTGGCCGATATTTTGGGAGAAGCAAAAAAAGCATTAAGTAAATAATTGTGTTACGTCATTGCGAGGGCAATATAAAATTTTAATAAAATACGAAAATGAAAAATATTTATTGGACAATAATAACATTGACATTCTGCTTCCTGCTCGCAGGCTGCACCGACCACAACACAACCGTCAAACCGGAAGAATTATCCGAAGAATATTACTCCGGCGGAATCTTGGGAACCGTCTTCAACACAACCTCTTTCGCTTACGAGCAACCAACTCCTGTAGTGGATGCCTCGCCCGAATTAGCTTTGCAATTCAAATACGGCGAAGCCTTGTTTGAACACGAATTTACTTCCAACACCGAAGGCGTTCGCCACGGCTTAGGCCCCGTTTCGGTGCGCAGTTCGTGCATCACCTGTCACCCCGGTTACGGACACGGCAAACGCATGGAACGCTATCGCTCCAAAGATTATGGGAACGGCTATTTGTTGGTCGTCACGGATGCTAATGACAATTACGTAAGCCAATTAACCGGAATGCCGCAAACACAAGCTGTCGCTCCGTATTTGCCTCCGATCGACGAAAGCGGCATCCGCATCGAATGGAAAAATTACACCGACGAATACGGCAATGTTTTCCCCGACGGTGAACCATACAGCCTGATCTATCCTGACGTAACGATCGATCGCACAGCATTCAACGTACCGATGCCCGATTTCTACAAAGTGCGCTTGGAAGCCACCATCGGTATTTACGGTACCGGATTGATTGACGCCATTCCCGACGATTCCCTTATCGCTCAGTATCAATATGAAAAAAGTCGCGGTTTCGCTCTGAACGACGTTAAATATATGCCCGAAAACTTCATCAAGGAAGCCGACGGCACAGCTCACCCCGGACGTTACACCTACGGATTAACGCGCGGAACGTTACAAAATGGCCCCGGCGCCAACGCCATTTGGAACATCACCAATGTCACTCGTTCCAACCGCCGTTATCATTACGTTACAGAAACTTACGCAATAGCCATGTCGCAAAACGCAACTATTCAAAATGCGTTGGGAAAAACCGAACAGGAAATCTACGACGACCTGATGTCCAAAGAATTGCCGATTGAAATGACCGACAAGGATTACATTGATTTCATGGTGTGGCACAGAGGATTGGCGGTTCCCGCTGCACGCAATCTGGATGATCCTGTTGTGAAACAAGGCAAAGCGAAATTTTACGAAATCGGTTGCACCGCCTGCCACCGCCCGTCGTGGAACACCGGAGCCGACGAGTATTCCGGCGATCCGCTGGTGAAAGGCAAATTGCCGCGCTATCCTTATCAGAAAATATGGCCCTATTCCGATTTTCTGCAACACCGCCTCAACATGGTGAATGATATTCGCACCGGCTGGTGCCGCACTACTCCGCTCTGGGGACGTGGATTATCAAGCAAATGCACCGGCGCCAGCGAACACTTGCACGACATGCGCGCCCGTAATTACACCGAAGCGATTCTATGGCACGGTGGCGACGCTCAAGTTTCGAAGGAAAAATACCGTAATCTCTCGAAAGAAGACCGGGATGCTCTGATAAAGTTCTTAGAATCAATCTAAAACGTGAACCATAGTTTTCTAAAATATAATGACAGCCGGGCTGCAGCCTTGCTACTCCATTGCGCCCTCGGCATCATGCTGCTGGGCGCATTGGTCACTTATTTTACTGCCGGCCGGGGATATATTCATCTCCGGCAAGGCAAACCGCAAAATACCTACACGCTGGAAGATGAAATTACGCAACGCGCTTTGCCTTTCGATATTCGGCTGGTACTCTTTGAGATAGAATATCATTCCGGAACGGAACAACCTGCCGATTTCATCAGTTTCCTGCAAGTGGACGGCCAAATGTGCCAAGTTTCCATGAACAAAATCCACGTGTATCGCCATTACCGGCTATGTCAATTTTCCTACGATTCGGACGAGATGGGAACGATTCTGCTTGTGTCGCACGATCCTTGGGGCATCGGAATTACTTACACGGGATATTTGCTACTGGGTATTTCCATGCTTTGGTTACTGTTTCTGCGAATCGGATGGAAAGGTTTGTGCGCCTTATTGTTACCCACTGCCGCCCTCTGGTTTTACATCTCGCAAATGAATCCAATGACGCCAATCTTACGAACGCCGATGTTGGCGTTGCACGTTTCCGTCATTATGATTTCCTACCTTTTATTGCTTTTCATCGCCATAACAAGCGCCATCGGAATCGCATCGAAAAAACAAAGAAAACGGCTGTACCGCTGGAACGTCAAACTGCTTTATCCAGCGGTGTTTATGCTTGCTGCCGGAATCTTTATCGGCGCCGTTTGGGCAAATATTTCGTGGGGACGTTATTGGGGCTGGGATCCCAAAGAAACTTGCGCGTTAATCACTTTGTTCGTCTATGCTGTTCCCATGCACCGGAAAAGTTTGCCGTTTTTCGCCAAGCCGCTGAAATTTCACTGGTACGGTTTGCTGGCATTTCTCTCTGTGTTGATAACTTTTCTTGGGGTTAGTTTTTTGATGGGGGGGATGCATAGTTATTTATAAAACCTGTTGTATATTACTAAATATTGTAGAAACACACCTTACCACTACTCAAAAGGAAATTGAGAAATATGAAGTGGAAATTCGGCAAAAAATGTACCTTTGTAGAAATTTTAAATAGATAAAAATGAGTACGATAAAAATTCAAAATATCGGCGCAATCACAAATGTTGAGATGGAACTCAACAAAGTAAATGTGATTATGGGCGAACAGAGCAGTGGCAAAAGCACTATCGCCAAGTTGATTAGTTATTGTCAATGGGTTGAAAAACGGCGTTTTATGGACGGTGAGTTCAAAGGAAACGTTTATACTAATTTGTTGGAATTTCACCATTTAGACAAGAACTATTTTAATGATAAATCATTTTTTGAATATCAAAATGATTTTATTACAATATCTTATCATGGTAAAGACCTTGCCAATACAGAAAAAATTATTATAAATGAAACCAAAGAATTAGAGTATAAGAATACACAAAATATCTATATTCCTGCCGAAAGAAATTTTGTATCAATTATTCCGAATTTGGGTAGATATAACGAAAC